>CAXTVL010000007.1:0-20927 GCA_964247515.1 uncultured Acetobacteraceae bacterium
CCCGTTCGTGCGCTCGTACGAGTGGTACCTGCTCAACCCCGCCGAACGCCGCCGCCTGCAGCTCGCGCTGCAACGCCTCGGCTACTTCCGTGGCCGCATCGACGGCGTGATCGGCCCCGACACGATGGCCGCCATCCGCCAGTTCCAGCGCGACTCCAACGCCGACCCCTCGGGCCAGCTCACCACCCGGCAGGCCGAGCAGCTGCTGCAATGACCCCCAAAACGACACCCAGGAAGGACGCACCATGGGCCTGCGCCTGAAGTTCAACCTCGTGCTGCTCGCGGGCCTGCTGGCCGGCATGGGCCTCGGGAGCGCCCTGCTGTACCGGCAGGTGTTCGCCTCGGCCCGCGACCAGGTCCTGTCCGAGGCCGCGCTGATGGCCGCCCAGGCCGACGCCATCAGCAGCTACACCGCCGACGAGATCGCCCCCCTCGTCACCGCCCAGTTCAGCCGCCGCTTCCTGCCGCAGTCCGTGCCCGCCTGGGCCGCGCAGACCAACTTCCGCACCGTCCAGAAGACCATGCCCGACTACGCCTACCACACGGTCATGCTGAACCCCACCAACCCCGCCGACACCGCCAACGACTGGCAGCGCGAGGTCATCGGCACCCTCCATGCCGACCCCAGCCTCAAGCAGCTCGTCACCGAGCGCGACGGCCCGGCCGGCCCCGTGCTGTCCATGTCGCGCCCCATCGTCATCCGCGACCAGGCGTGCCTCGCCTGCCACTCGACGCCCGAGGCGGCGCCCGCCTCCATGATCGACCTGTACGGGTCCAAGAACGGCTTCAACTGGACGCTGAACGAGGTGCTGGGCGCCCGCGTCGTCTCGGTGCCGATGGCGGTGCCGCTGGCCCGCGCCTGGGCCACCTTCACGGGCATGCTCCTGTGGCTGGGCGTCGTGTTCGTCATCATCATGCTGCTGCTCAACGTGCTGCTGCAGTACGCCATCATCCGCCCGGTGCGCCGGATCGCCGCCAGCGCCGACGCGGTCAGCCTGGGCAACATGGACGCGCCCGAGCTGGTGGTGCGGGGCCGCGACGAGATGGCGGTGCTGGGCGAGGCGTTCAACCGGATGCGGCGCAGCCTGTCCAACGCGCTGCGGATGCTGGAGGAGTAGGGCGTGGAACCGGGCTCCGGCCCAGGTTCGAGCCCAGGTTCGACCATCGGGCGCTACCGCATCGAGGCGGTGCTGGGCCGCGGCGCCATGGGCGTCATCTACCGCGCGCACGACCCGGTCATCGACCGCAAGGTGGCCATCAAGCTGGTCCGCGCCGACCTGCTCGACGGCGAGGACCGCACCGACTACATCGCCCGCTTCCGCCAGGAGGCGCAGGCGGCCGGCCGCTGCTCCCACCCCAACATCGTCGCCGTCTACGACTTCGCGCTGCACGAGGGCAACCCGTACATCGCGATGGAGTACATCGACGGCGTGACGCTGACCCAGGTCCAGGCGCCTGCAAACACCATCGGCGTGGCGGAGGCGGTCGGCGATGGCGGCCGCGGCGTTCATAGCCGGATGCACACGTTCTTGAGCTCGGTGTAGAATTCGAGCGAGTGGACGCCGCCCTCGCGGCCGATGCCCGACTGCTTGGCGCCGCCGAACGCGGTGCGCAGGTCGCGCAGGAACCAGGAGTTGACCCAGACGATCCCGGCGTCGAGGCGCGCCGCGAGGCGGTGTGCCCGCGAGACGTTGCCGGTGTGCAGCATCGCCACCAGCCCGTACGGCGTGTCGTTGGCCAGCTCCACCGCCTCGTCCTCGTCGTCGAACGGGCGGATGTGGGCGCAGGGGCCGAAGATCTCCTCGCGGTTGACGGCCGAGTCCTCCGGCAAGCCGGTCCACAGCGTCGGCGCGATCCAGGCGCCGCTGGCGAGCTGGCCCGGCATCTCGATGGCGCCGCCGCCGGCCAGCACTTCGGCGCCCTCGGCGCGCGCCCGGTCGTAGTACGACAGCACCTTGCGCCGGTGCTCCAGGCTGATGAGCGGGCCTAAGCTCGTCGCCGGGTCCAGCGGGTCGCCAGGCCGCAGCCCCGCGGCCTTGGCGGCGAGGGCCGCCGCGAAGCGCGCGAAGATCGGCCGCTCGACGTAGAGGCGCTCGGCCTGTAGGCAGATTTGCCCGGAGTTGAGGAAGATCGCCCGCGCCGTGTCGTCCACCGCGCGGTCGAAGTCGCAATCGGCGAACACCAAACCGGGGTTCTTGCCGCCCAGCTCGAACGACACCGCGCGCACCCCGTCGGCGGCGGCCTTCATGATGGCGCTGCCGGTCCGGGTCTCGCCGGTGAAGGTGATCGCGTCGACGCCGGGGTGGCGGGTCAGCCACTCGCCGGCCGAACCGGGGCCGAAGCCGTGCACCACGTTGTAGACGCCGTCCGGCACGCCGGCCTCGCGCATCACCTCGCCCAGCAGGGTGGCGGTGGCGGGCGTCTCCTCCGACGGCTTGACCACCACGCAATTGCCGCAGGCCAGCGCCGGCGCCACCTTCCAGGTCATCAGCAGCAGCGGCAGGTTCCACGGGCACACCACGGCGATGACCCCCTTGGGCCGGCGCAGCGTGTAGTTGATCGCCTCCGATCCGTGCCAGTTGGTCGTGAAGAACTCGCCCGCATGGTGCTTCAGCACCGCGGCGAAGGCGCGGAAATTGGCGGCGCCGCGCGGGATGTCGAGCGTGGCGGCGAGCGCGACCGGCTTGCCGGTGTCGGCGACCTCGGCGGCCACGAACGCGTCGAGCCGCGCCTCGATGCCCGCCGCCACCCGGTCCAGCAAGGCCGCCCGCGCGTCGACGTCGAGCCGGCTCCACGGCCCCTTCAGCGCCCGCCGCGCCGCCGCCACCGCGGCATCGACGTCGTCCTCGCCGGCCTCGTCGACCAGGGCGAACACCGCGCCGGTGGCCGGGTTGGAATCCTCGAAACTGCGCCGGTCGGCCGGGCGGGCCGGCTGCCCGTCGATGAAGTTCCGAACATGGGGCAGGACCGTCATCATCACTTCCACGCGGCGAGAGGACGCCTATACGCGCGGCTCTATCGAGAATAAAGTATTTTCTCGCGAATCTTGCGCCACACGGCCGTTCTTCGAAACGAACGTTGAAAGCCAGCCTTCAAGCGCTTAGGCGTTCGCGACCAGATCGCAGCCCTGTTGGAACCCGCATGACCGTCCCGCCCACCACGCTCGCCGACCTCGCCGACCGGCATTTGCGCCACGACATCGTCTCGGGCGCGCTCAAGCCCGGCGAGAAGCTGTCGATCGCGCTGCTCATCAAGCGCTACGGGATCGGCGCCACGCCGCTGCGCGAGGCGCTGTCGCGACTGTCCACCGACCACCTCGTCGTCCTCCAGGGCAAGCGCGGGTTCAGCGTGGCCCCGGTCAGCGCCGCCGAGATGGACGACATCTCGGTCTGCCGCCGGCTGGTCGAGACCGAGGCGGTGCGGCTCGCGGTCGAGCACGGCGACGAGGCCTGGGAGTCGCGCGTGGTGGCGGCGTTCCACCGGCTCGACCGCGCCGAGGAGCGGCTGCGCCAGGACGGCACGGCGCATTCCGACGAGTGGGAGGAGCACAACCGCGAGTTCCACCGCGCGGTGGTCTCGGCCTGCGGCTCGGCCTGGCTGGTGCGGCTGCAAGGGATGCTCTACGTCCAGCACGAGCGCTACCGCCGGCTGTCGCTGCAACACCGCGACCCGGCGCGCGACCTGCGGGCCGAGCACCGCGCCATCATGCGCGCCTGCCTCGACCGCGACGCCGGCCTGGCCGCGCTGCTGTCGGGCGAGCACATCGACCGCACCGCCGCCGCCGTCCGCGCCGTGCTGGCGGCGGCGGACAAGCCCGCCGCGCGCCGGCGCCGGACACTGGCGCCGATCATCGATAAACCGGAACTCCATCGTTGAATTCGCCGGCGCCATCGCCTAGTGCTGCGGTCGGTGCCGCGGTGCCGGGGAGGGCTGCATGATCAATCTGCGCGACGTCAGCTACGTGCGCCTCGGCACCGCCGACCTCGAGGGCGCCACCGTGTTCGCGACCGAGTTCCTTGGCCTGCAGGTCGCCGAGCGCCGGCGCGACGCGGTGTATTTCCGCTCCGACGCGCGCAGCCATACGCTGTGCTACGTCGAGGGTTCGACCGAGCGGCAGGCGGTGGGCTTCGAGGTCAGCGACGCGGCCTCGCTGGATGCCGCCGCCGGCGAGCTGGAGGCGCAGGGCCATCCGGTCCGCGTCGGCACGCCGGGCGAGTGCGCGCTGCGCCAGGTCGAGGCGTTCATCGCCTTCCGCGACCCGACCGGCAACCCGATCGAGCTCGCGGTGCGCCCGGCGCACGAGGGCCGGCGGTACTTCGCGTCGCGCGACGCCGGCATCACCGGGTTCAGCCATGTCGGCCTGTGCAGCACCGACCGGGCGCGCGACGAGGCGTTCTGGACCGGCATCTGCAACGCCCGCGTCAGCGACCGCATCGGCGACGCGCCGCTGCTGCGCATCGACGAGGTGCACCACTCGATCGCGCTGTTCCCCTCGACCGTGGCCGGGGTGCAGCACGTCAACCACCAGGTCGAGAGCGTCGACGACATCATGCGCTCGTACCGCTTCCTGCTCGACCGGCAGGTCAGGATCGTGTTCGGCCCCGGCCGGCACCCGACCTCCTCGGCGCAGTTCCTGTATTTCGAGGGGCCGGACGGCATGACGTTCGAGTATTCCTGCGGCGTGCGCTCGATCACCGACGAGCCGGCGCACCGCGCCCGGCAGTTCCCGTTCGAGCCGCGCGGCTTCTGCCAATGGGGCGCCAAGCCGGCCATCGCCGAGTTCCGCGCCTGACGCCACCGGCTGCCACGCAGCGCCTGGTCCGCCAAGCCGCCCGGGCGCTCGGGCGGCACGGCCTGGCGCACGCCTATGGCCATTGCAGCGCCCGCCTGGACGAGCGGCACTTCCTGGTCTGCGCGCCGCGGCCGATGGGCCTGATCGCGCCGGGCGAGGACGGCAGCGTGGTCGAGATCGGGGCGGCGCTACCCCAGGGCGTGCTGGGCGAGGTGCGCATCCACCAGCAGATCTACGCGCGCCGGCCGGAGGTCGGCGGCGTCACGCGTTCGATGCCGCCCAAGGCGATGGCGCTCGGCACGCTGCGGCGCACGCCGCGCGCGTTGCACGGCTTCGGCAGCTACTTCGCGCCGGGCGCGCCGCTGTGGGACGACCCGCACCTGTTGCGCGACGACGCCGCCGCGGCGGCGCTGGCCGAGGCGATGGGCCAGGCGCCGGCGATCCTGATGCGCGGCAACGGGCTGGTCACGGCGTCAGGGACGCTGCAGACCGCGACCGTGCTCGCCTGGTATTTCGAGGACGCGGCGCGGGTGGAACTGGACGTGCTGCACGCCGGCGTCGCGCCGGCGGTGCTCACGCCAGGGCAGGCGGCGCGGCGGGCGACCTTCGAGGGCGGCATCGTGGAGCGGATGTGGGCCTATCTCACCGCCGGCGACCCCGAACCGGACGCGGCGGACGGGTGACGCCTGCCCGCGATCCGGGCTTGCCCCGCCGGCGCGAAACGCCTTAGCTCGGCGCCCACGCGCGAGTTGGGAGCAGGCACCTTGGACGATGTGGCGGCACGGGAACGGCTGGTGCGGCGCGCCGACATGGTGCCGTGCAAGGTCGCCTTCATCGACTGCAAGATGCCCGGCTCCACCGCCAAGGAGAACTACTCGCTGATCGGCGCCGGCGTCACCCAGTCGGCCGACCAGGTGGTGAACCTGGCCGAGCCGCACGGCTTCAGCCTGGGTGTCGCGGCGATGCCGCCCGGCACCGTCAACAACCTGCACCTGCACTACACCGCCGAAGTGTTCATGGTCTATTCCGGGCAGTGGATGTTCCGCTGGGGCGCCGACGGCCAGGATGGCGAGATTTCCGGCGGCCCGGGCGATGTCGTCAGCGTGCCGACCTGGATCTTCCGCGGCTTCAGCAACACCGGCGACGCGCCCGGCTGGATCTTCACCGCGCTGGGCGGCGACGACCCCGGCGGCATCATCTGGCACCCGTCGATCCTGGAGACCGCCGCCCGCTACGGCCTGTATCTCACCCGCGACAACATGATGGTCGACACCGAGGCCGGAGCGGCCCGCCCAGCGCCCGAGGCGCTGCTGCCGCCGATCGACCGCGCCAGCATGGAGGGCCTGCGCCGCTACGGTGCGGACGAGATGCGCCGCCGCGTGGTGGCATCCTCCGAGCGGCGGTGGTCGCGCCGCGCCCTGCTCGACAGCGTGCTGCCCGGCCATGCCAGCGAACTGGCGCCGGTGCTGGGCTTCGGCATGTCCGAGGACCGCGACGCCGAGACGCCGGTCGCCGGCCCGCACGGCTTCTCGCTGGAGTGGCTGCGCCTGCCGCCCGGCCAGTCGGTCGGGCGTTTCGCGCTGGCGCAGAAACAGGTGCTGATCGTCTTCCAGGGCGCTGTCACGGTGACGCTGGGCGACGCTCCCGGCGTGCGCGTCGAGCGCCAGGAACTGTTCTCGGTGCCGGCGGACGCGTGGCGCGCCATCGCCTCGGTGGGCGAGGAGCCGGCGGAGGTCGCGCTGCTGACCGCCGGCGACGAGCGCAAGCGGGCGCGCTGGGACGAGGCGGTCGGCAGGGCGGCGGCCGAGGCCGGCTTCGCGCTCGACCACAACGGCTTCGTGGCACCGCGCCACCTGCTGCCGCAAGCCCAGCGCCTCGCCGCCGAGTAGGATGCCGGCGCCCCTGCTGCTGCTGCCGGGGACGTTGTGCGACGGGCGGGTGTTCGCGCCGGTGTTGGCGCGGCTCGACATCGACGGCGCGGTGTTCGGCACCGGCGACCACGACAGCGTGGCGGCGACGGCGCGGGGGATCCTCGAGCGCGCGCCACCGCGTTTCGCCCTCGCCGGGTTCTCCCTCGGCGGCATCGTGGCGCTGGAGGTGGTGGCCCGCGCGCCCGAGCGGGTCGTGGGCCTGGCGCTGCTCTGCGCGAAGGCGGGCCCGCCCCCTGCCGCGCAGAAGCCGGCGCGGGTGGCCTGGCTGGAGGCCGCGCGGCGCGAGGGGCTGGAGGCGACGGTGCGACGCGACCTGCCGCGCTGGCTGCATCCGAGCCGCGCCGACGATCCGGCGCTGGGCCAGGTGATCGTGGACATGGCGGCCTCGGCCGGCATCGCCGTGCTGGAGCGGCAGACGCGGGCCAACAACGGGCGCCCCGACAGCCGGCCGCGCCTGCCGCGCATCGCCGTGTCGACGCTGGTGCTGTACGGCGCCACCGACCCGCTGTGCACGCCGCAGGACGCGCGCGACATGGCCGCCGCCATCCCCGGCGCCACCCTGGTCGAAATCGCCCGATCCGGGCACTTCGCGCCGCTCGAGCAGCCGGCGGCGGTGGCGCAGGCGTTGTCAGGGTGGCTTGCGCAAATCCCTTGTTGATGTAACGGTTCTCGCGGAGGTGGCGATGAGCGTGCCCACAGCCGAGACGCCGCTCCTCGAAGCGAAGGGCGTGGTCAAGCGGTTCGGCCATGTCGAGGCGCTGTGCGGGGTCGATTTCCAGGCCCATGCCGGCCAGGTCACGGCGCTGATCGGCGACAACGGCGCCGGCAAGAGCACCTTCGTCAAGATCATGTCCGGCGCCATGCGCGCCGATGGCGGCGACATCCTGGTCGAGGGCAGCCGCGTCGAGTTCGCCTCGCCGCACGACGCGCGCGAGGCCGGGATCGAGACGGTGTACCAGGACTTGTCGGTGGCCCCGGATCTGGCGCCGCCGGCCAACGTGTTCATGGGCCGCGAGCTGTTGCGCGCGGGGTGGCTGGGCAAACTCGGCTTCCTCGACAAGCCCGCGATGCGCAAGCGGAGCGAGGACGCGTTCCGCCGCCTCAACGTGACGCTGAAGGACATCGACGCGCCGATCGCCTCGCTGTCGGGCGGGCAGCGGCAGAGTGTCAGCATCTGCCGCTCGGTGCTGTTCGCCCGCCGGGTGCTGTTCATGGACGAGCCGACGGCGGCGCTGGGCGTAGTGCAGACGCGGCGCACGCTCGACCTGATCCGCCGCATCCGCGACCTCGGCATCGCCGTGGTGCTCATCAGCCACAACATGCGCGACGTGCTGGAGGTGGCCGACCTGGTCGAGGTGCTGCGGCTCGGCCGCCGTGTCGCCCGGCTGCGTGGCCCGGACGCCACGCTGCAGGATTTGGTCGGCGCCATGACCGGCGGGGTCGCGCCGTGAGTTCCGACGCGGCGCTCGACGTCGCCGAGCCGCAGGGCCAGCCGCCGGCGCGTTTTTTTTTTATTGTTTCGGCGACGACCGAGATCTACATGGGGCTGGTGCTGCTGGCGCTGGTCGCGTTCTTCGCGCTGATGCGGCCGGAGACGTTCCCGACCGCGTTCAACCTGCGCAACATCCTGCTCGACGCCTCGACGCTGCTGGTGGTCTCGGTCGGCATGACCTACGTGATGATCGCCGGCGGCTACGACCTGTCGGTCGGCTCGGTGCTGGTGTTCGCGGGCGTGGCCGCGGCGCAGGCCATGGAAGCGGCCGGCGGCGGCTTCGGCGCGGTGCCGCTGGGCGTGCTGACGGCGCTGTGCGGCGGCCTGTTGTGGGGCCTGTTCAACGGCTTCTGCATCGCCTACCTGCGGGTGCCGCCGCTGATCACCACGCTCGGCACGATGGGCTCGGCGCTCGGCATCGCCGACCTGATGACCGGCGGCAACGACGTGCGCAGCGTCCCCGCCGGCCTGATCGCGTTCGGCGGCAGCGACGTGCTCGGCGTGCCCACGATCGTCGTCGTGGCGGCGGCGGTGACGCTGGTGGGCGGCGTCTGGCTGCACATGACGCGGTTCGGCCGCAACACCTACATCGTGGGGTCGAACGCCGAGGCCGGCCGCCGCGCCGGCATCGCGGTCGCGCGCCACACCATGACGCTGTACGGCCTGGCCGGGATGCTGGCGGGGCTGGCCGGCATGTTGTCGCTGGCGCGCTTCGCCACCACGACCATCGAGGGTCACACGATGGAGCCGCTGCAATCCATCACCGCGGTGGTGCTGGGCGGCACCAGCCTGTTCGGCGGCCTGGGTTCGCTGGCCGGCACCGTGGTCGGCGTGTTCCTGCCGGCGGTGCTGGAGAACGGCTTCGTCATCATGGACATCGCCCCGTTCTGGCAGGCCGTGGTGATCGGCTTCGTGGTGATCGCCGCCGTGTACATCGACCAGGCGATCCGCAGGCGCCGCGATCGCAGCTGATAAGAACAGAAGGGGGAACGACATGCGCGCGACCATCATCGCCTGCTGCGTCGCGGCCGGCCTGCTCGCCGGACCGGCGGCAGCCGCCGAGCGCAAGGTGACGTACATCCAGGGCCTGACCGGCAACCCGTTCTACACCACCGTGGCGTGCGGCGGAGCGGCGGCGGCCAAGAAGCTCGGGGTGCAGTTCAGCGCGCAGGGACCGCGGCAGTTCGACCCGGCGTTGCAGACGCGGGTGCTGAACGCGGTGATGGCGGCGCGCCCCGACGCCATCATGATCTCGGTCGACGATCCCGCCGCGATGGTGCCGGCGCTGCTGACCGCCAAGCAGCAAGGCATCAAGATCGTCACCATCGACGGCGACACCAACCGCGACGACCTCGCCGTCACCAACATCCAGTCCGACAACGTCAAAGGTGGGATGCTGGCGGGGCGGACGATGGGGGAGCTGCTCGGCGGCCACGGCGAGGTGATGGCGCTGAACAACGCGCCCGGCACCGACGTCTCCAGCGAGCGGCTCGACGGCTTCAAGGAGGCGATCAAGCGCTTCCCCGGCATCAGCTTCCTGGGCGTGCAGTACTCCAGCAACCAGACCGCGAAGGCGGCGGCCCTGGTCAGTTCGACCGTGGCGGCGCACCCGCACCTCGCCGGCGTGTTCGCCATCACCACCAACAACACCGAGGGCGCCGTGACCGGCGTGCGCGAGGCGCGGGGCACCGGGCGCATCAAGATCGTGGGCTTCGACACCTCGGACCCGATCGTGGACGACATCCGCCGCGGCCTGGTCAGCGCCGACGTGGTGCAGTTCCCGTACGGCGTGGGCGAGATCGGGCTACAGAGCGCGGTCGCGGCGCTGGACGGCAAGCCGGTCGAGCGGCAGATCCGCACGCCGTTCACGCTGGCGACGCCGCAGAACATCGACACGCCCGAGGTGCAGCACTTCGTCTACAAGACTCATTGCTCGTGATGGCGGACATCGAGGAGGGCGCCGGCGGGACCCCCGCGCGGCAGTCGAGCTGGACCAACCAGCCGCCACCGACCGTGCTGCCGCCCGCCAACACGCAGCGTCTCGACACGCACGCGCTGCGCCCGACGGGCGCGCGCCGCAACCCGGCCGACTTCGCGGTGTCGCTGCGCAACCGCTTCGGCACCGACGCGCAACTGCACCGCCCGGGGGCCCGCCGGCAGGAGATGCGCGGCTTCGAGGCGCACTACACCGACATCGTCGACTACATCGTGCGCGCCACGCACCGCACATGGGAGGAGAAGGACGTCGGCTACATCTACGATTTCTACAAGCACAACTGCGTGGTGCGCAACGAGGACGGCGTGGTGTTCGGCCGCGACCAGGTGGTCGAGAACACCGTGGCGATGCTCAACGCGTTCCCCGATCTGCGCCTGTTGGCGGCCGAGGTGATCTGGGCCGGCGACGACGAGGTGGGCTTCCACACCTCGCATCGCGTCGTGTTCGTCGGCACCAACACGGGCTGGAGCGCGTTCGGCCCGCCGACCGGGCGGCGCTGCAAGTTCTGGGGTATGGCGAACTGCATCGCGGTGGGCAACGAGATCTACGACGAGTACGTGATCGAGAACGCCGCCAGCATGGTGCAGCAACTGGGCCTCGACGTATTCGAGACGGCGCGGCGCACCGCCTCGCGCGCCGAGGGCTACGCGCAGGTGGGCGTGGGCGAGCCGGCCCGGCTGCTGGGCCAGGGCAAGCCGGAACACCTGCCGCCCGCGCCCGAAGGCGCGTTCGATCCGGAGGACTTCGTCCGCCGGATGCTGCACACCGTCTGGAACTGGCGCATGGTCGGCATGACGCGCGACTTCTTCGCCGGGACGGTGCGTGCCTTCGGCCCGGCCGAGCGGGTCGCCATCGGGCTGGGCGACTACCAGGCGCAGGTGATGGCGCGGCTCGCGATGTTTCCCGACCTGGCGCTCGGCGTCGACGATTTGTACTTCATGGGCAACGACGCCGAGGGCTTCATGGTCGCCGCGCGCTGGACCATGCTGGGCACCCATCGCGGCCACGGCATCTACGGCCCGCCCAGCGGGCGGCGGGTGCGGATGTGGGGCATCAGCCATTTCGACATCCGCCACGGCCGCATCGTCGAGGAGTGGACCATGTTCAACGAGTTCAGCGTGCTGCGACAGATATTGCGCGAGGAGCCGCCGTCCGACGTGGGTTAGCCGCCCGCATTCGGCACCCCAGGCGCGGTCCCCTTACGCTGGAGGGTGCGGGTCATGGATCGCCCAAGCGCGCTCGTCCGTTCGCGGGGCCTCCTTCGCGCGATCATAGGCGAGCTGGGCTTCATCGAGCTCGCCGCCGTGGGCGAGCGCCCAACGGCATAGCTGCTCGAAAGGTTTGCGCAACGACCCCCCGAGCGGGGTCAGCGCGTACTCGACCCCGACCGGCTGGGTCGGCAACACGGTACGCGTGACCAGGCCGTTTCGCTCCAATCGCTTCAACGCGTCGGCCAGCGTCTTGTGGGTAAGGCCATCGAGCCGACGCTTGATCTCGTTGAAGCGCGACGGCTTGTGGCAAAACACCGCCAGGATCAGCACCGTCCACTTGTCGGCGATCTTGTCCAGCACGGGACGCGCTTGGTTGAGGTCGGCCAGAGCTTGGGCCACCGCATTTCCGCTGCCGGTATCGGCGATGATATCTAGGCTGTTCATGGTGCGTAATTGATAGCAGATTTCTAATAGATATCTAGAGGCCTTCGACAATGGAGGCCCGGATGGCGAAGATGACGGACAAGGTGGCGCTGGTGATCGGCGGTGCGAGCGGCATCGGCGCGGCCATCGCCGAGCGCCTGGCGGCCGAGGGCGCGTCGGTGTTCCTGACCGGGCGTCGCGAGGCCGAGGTGGAGCGTGCCGCGACCAGGATCGGGCACGGGGCTCGCGGCATCGTGGCCGACGCGAGCGAGCCGGCCGACATCGAGCGCGCCGTCGCGGCGGTCGTGGCGGGACACGGGCGGATCGACGCGCTGGTGCTCAACGCGGCCGTTTCGGAGCCGGCGGACATCCTGTCGAGCACGCCCGAACTGTTCGATCGCCACTTCGCGCTGAACGTGCGTGGCCCGCTCCTCGCCATGCGGGCGGCCGTCCCGCACATGCCCCGAGGGAGTGCGGCGGTGGTCGTCGGGTCGACCGCGAGCGAGATGGCGGTGCCGCACTACGGCACCTACGCTGCGACCAAGGCCGCGCTGCGCTCCTATGTGCGGACCTGGACCGCCGAGTTGGCGCCGCGCGGCATCCGCGTGAACGTCCTCAGTCCCGGTCCGACCGATACCCCCAAGATGGCCGATGTCTCCGACGACATCCGTGCCGTGATCCTGAGCCGGGTCCCGGTCGGCCGCCTCGCGCGTCCGGAGGAAATAGCCGGGGCCGCGTCGTTCCTGGCGAGCGACGACTCCAGTTACATGGCCGGCTCCGACCTGCACGTCGACGGCGGCATGGCGCAGGTCTGAAGGGAAACAATCATGTCCAAGCACGCATCTCCTCCGCGCCATCCCGGTCGCCAGGCGACGTCATTGCGCCGCGCGGCTGCCGCCACGTTCGCGCTGACGCTGGGACTTGCCGGGTTGCCGGGCGGCATGGCCGCCACGGCCGCCACCAGGCCGCCGGCGACGCTGATCTCGTCGGCAGCCCATGCCGAACCCGCCTTCTTCCGCGCCGACGCGCGGCTGCTGGTCCACACCATGCCGGGCATCGCCGGGGCGCCGACGCAGGCGACGAGCCTGCTGTTCGTGCCGCGCGGGAAGCCGCCTGAAGGCGGCTGGCCGATCGTCGCCTGGGCGCATGGCACGACCACGCCGGGCCAGAAGACCTGTGCGCCGAGCCTGTCGCCCGACCTCGACGGCGGCCTGACGCGCGACGGGTTCAAGAGCGATTACGCCTTTCAGCTCGGCGAGCTGGTGAACGCCGGCTACGCGGTGGTGGCGCCCGACCTCGAAGGCCTGGGCCCGGTCGCGCCCGGGCCGCATCCCTATTACGGCGAGGCGAGCTTCGCGCGGTCGCTGATCGCGGCGGTGCGCGCCGCGCGCGAGGCGGAGCCCACGCTGTCGCGCCGCTACGCCGTCGTCGGCCATTCGGAAGGCGGCCACGGCGCGCTCGACGTCGACGCGCACGCGGCCGAGGCGCCCGAGCTGGATTTGGTCGGCATCGTGGCGCTGGCGCCGTACACCTCGATCGTGGCCACCGCCGCCCTCTCCGCGCAGCGCGCGCGCTCCGCGGGCGATCCGGCGCAGGCGCAGGGCTTCCGTGTCACCGAGCAGTTCCAGGTCATGCTGATGAGCGCCGGCCTGATGGCGCAGTCGCCCGGCTTCGATCCGGGCACGGTGATGGGCGCCGACCTGACGCGTGTGTTGCCGCAGTTCAGGGCGTCGTGCTCGGTCCCGTCGATCGCGGTGATCCAAGGCGCGATGACGACCGGCGGCGCCTCCTTCGCGGGAATGAGGCCCGGTTGGGCCGAGACCCCGCTGATGCGCGCCTTCCTGCTCGCCAACGACCCCGCTGTGACGCCGGGGTACACGCTGCATCACCCGACGCTGATCTTGCAGGGGACCGCTGACCCGCTGGTGCCCGAGCCGCTGAACACCCGGTTCGCCGAGCGGTTGCGCGCGCACGGGGCGCCAGTGACCTACAAGGTCTATCCCGGCGCGGACCATTTCACGGTCATCCGCCGCGCCGACGGAGACGTGCTCGCCTTCCTGGCGGCGCGTTTCCATCCGTAACCATTGAACGAGCGCAGGCTCCGGCCCTCTCGCGCCGGAGGCCGCGCCCGGCTTGGAGTTGAACATGCCCGCAGAGACAAACCGCCAGGTCCTCCTGGTCAGACGTCCCGACGGCGCGCCGACGCCAGACGATTTCGACGTGCGTGACGGCCTTGTGCCCACTCCGGACGAGGGGCAGATCCTGGTTCGGAACAGCTTCCTGTCGCTGGATCCGTACATGCGTGGCCTGATGAGGGACGCCCGCGACACCCACGCGCGGACCTACGCTCTAGGCGAGCCGATAGGCGGGGCGGCCGTCGGCACGGTGGTCGAGTCGCGGCACGAGGGCTATCAGGCCGGCGACCTCGTGGTCGGGCCCGGCGGTTGGCAGGGATTTGCGACCTATGATGCGACGGCAGCGCGCAAGCTCCCGGCCGGCATGGACCACCCCTCGCAGGCGCTCGGCGTGCTCGGGATGACCGGCCTGACCGCGTGGCACGGCCTGCTGGCGATCGGCGAGCCGAGCGCCGGCGAGACGCTGGTCGTCGGCGCGGCGAGTGGCGCGGTCGGCTCCGTCGTCGGACAGATCGCCAAGCTGAAGGGCTGCCGGGTGGTCGGCGTGGCCGGCGGCCCCGAGAAGTGTCGCCACGTCGTCGAGACGCTGGGGTTCGATGCCTGCCTCGACCATCGCGATCCCGATCTCGCCGCCAAACTCAAGGCGGCCGTGCCCGACGGGATCGACATCTACTTCGAGAATGTCGGCGGCGGCGTGTTCGACGCGGTGTGGCCGCTGCTCAACGTCCACGCGCGCGTGCCGGTCTGCGGCCTGGTGGCTGGCTACAACGGCGCCGACACCGGAGCGGGCCACGACCGCCTGCCCGAGCTCGCGTTCACCCTCATCACGAAGCGGATCACGATGAAGGGCTTCATGAGCGGCGATCACGGTGCCCGGATCGACGCGTTCGTCGCCGAGATGAGCGCCTGGCTCGCTGCCGGCAAGATCACGGCGCGCGAGCACGTCACCGAGGGGCTCGACCGGGCACCTGCCGCGTTCATCGGCATGTTGCAGGGCGCGAACCTCGGCAAGGCCATCGTCAGGCTGTGACCAAGCCGACCGAGACCACGGCCGCGACGCCGTCGCGGACGGGTCGGTGGTCGTGCCGGCCCGACAATCCATCCGCGACCTGGAAGGCAGGCCGCTGAGGAACCAAGCGCACGGGCTCCGGGACAAGACAGTCGGCTACGTCTTCCGCTTGCAGGACGGCAAGGTCACTCGCTTCGCCATCCAAGACGCCTCATAGCGGCGCGGTCGGCGCCGGCATCTGCAACCACTCCAACCGCCGCGCGGCGGCGCGGCGATGGCCTTCCAGCCCCTCGCTGGCGCTCTGCCGCACCGAAGCCGGCGCCACTGCCGCGACACCGCGCTCGTCGAGCCACTGGTGCGTGCAGATTTTCACGTAACTGCCGACCCACAGCCCGCCGGTGTAGCGGCCGGCGCCCATGGTCGGCAGCGTGTGGTTGGTGCCGCAGCACTTGTCGGAATACACCACGCTGGCCAGCTCGCCCACGAACAGCGAGCCGTAGTTCGAGAGCTTCGCCGCCGTCGCGTGCGGGTCGCGGGTGTGGACCTGCAGGTGCTCGGCGGCGATCTTGTCGGAGTACTCCAGCATCTCCGCCTCGTCGCCGCACAGCACGATCTCGCCGTAATCGTCCCACGCGCGCCGCGCCACGTCGGCGGTGGAGAGGTCGCGCAACTGGCGCTCGACCTCGGCCAGTGTCGCGCGCGCCAGGCGCTCGTCGGTGGTGATGAGGCCGACGCGGGTGCGGACGTCGTGCTCGGCCTGCGCCAGCAGGTCGGTGGCGATGGTCTCCGGGTTGCCGGTCGCGTCGGCCACCACGTAGATCTCGCTGGGGCCGGCGAGCTGGTCGATGCCGACCGCGCCGAACACCTGGCGCTTGGCCTCGTTGACGAAGGCGTTGCCGGGACCGACGATCTTGTCGACCGCCGGCACGCTCCGCGTGCCGAACGCCATCGCCGCGATCGCCTGCGCGCCGCCGATGCGGAAGATGCGTTGGGCCCCCGCGAGATGGCATCCGGCGACCATCGCGACATGGGCGCCGGGCGGCAGGCAGGCCACCACCTCGCGACAGCCGGCGACCTTGGCCGGCACGATGGTCATCACCGGCGCCGACAGCAGCGGGTAGCGCCCGCCCGGCACGTAGCAGCCGACGCGGGCGATCGGGATGACGCGGTGGCCGAGGTGCAGGCCGGGCAGCGGCTCGACCTCGAGCGGCAGCATGGTGGCGAGCTGCGCCTCGGCGAAGGCGCGGACGTTGGCGATGGCGAACTCCGTGTCGGCGCGGGTCTGCGCGGCGAGGCCGTCCACCGCCGCGAGCCGTTCCGCGTCGCTCACCTCGAAGCGTTCCAGCTCGCTGTCGTCGAACCGCCGGGCGAACTCGCGCACCGCCGCGTCGCCCTCGTCGCGCACCCGGCGGATGATGTCGGCGACCGTGCCCTCGATGGCCCGGGTGTCGGCGGCCGAACTAGGCTTCGGCGCCTTGATGTGAGTGACCATGGACGCAACTCCTGCGGGGGCGATAGGGTCGGGATGCGGACAGGACGGGACCGAACCATGGCAGACGCGGACGCGGCCGGCGAGCACGGGAAGGTCTTGCAGGTCGAGCGCCACGACTTCACCGACCTGGTGCCGACCGAGCGGCCGCGCGCCCAGCCGATGCGCGGCTTCGACCCGGTCTACACCGACATCGTCGACTACATCGTGCGCTGCACCCACCGCATCTGGGACGAGCGCGACGTCGGCCTGATCTACAGCCACTACACCCACAACGCGGTCATGTACACCGCCATGGGCGCCGTGTACAACCGCGAGGACGTCGTGCGCGACACCATCCAGCGCATCGCCGAGACGCCCGACCGGCGCGGCATGGCGACCCAGGTGGTCTGGCGCGGCAACGACGTGGATGGCTTCTACACCTCGCACCTCGTCACCAGCACCGGCCGCCACACCGAGCCCGGCGGCTACGGCAAGCCGACCGGGCGGCGGTTCTCGTACCGCACCGTCGCCGACTGCATGATCGTCGAGAACCGCATCTACCGCGAGTGGATGGTCCGCGACGGCATGGCGATGGTGGGACAGCTCGGCCTCGACCGCCACGGCCTCGCGCAGCGCGCGGCGCGGGAGCTGTTCGACGCCGGGGCCGCCGTGCCGGCCGCCACGGAGAACCGCCGCCTGCTCGGCCAGTACCCGCCGAGCGAGGCGCCCGATTTGTCGCTGGCGCACACCGATACCGAGGCGTGGTGCCTGCGCTGGCTGCACGAGGCGTACAACCGGCGCATGTTCGGCATCCTGCGCGACGTCTACGCGCCCCAGGCGCAATGGCACGGCCCCTCGATGCGCGAGCTGTTCGGCCAGGCGGCGGTGCTGCAACAGGCGCTGCGGCTGGTGGCGATGATCCCCGACGCCGGCTTCGCCGTGCAGCATGTCTGCTCCAACCCCTGCGAGGAGGGCGGCGAGAAGGTCGCGGTGCGCTGGGTCATCGACGGCCACCATCTCGGCCATGGCGTGCTGGGGCCGCCCACCGGGCAACCCTTGTTCGTCATGGGCATGACGCACCTGCACGTGGTCGACCGCCGCGTGGTCGACGATTGGACGGTATACGACGAGATGGCGCTGCTGACCCAGGTGAAGCTGGGCCAGCTCGCCGCCTAATCGGCCGACGACGCCCCGGCGACCGCCCGCTCCTCGGCCGCGATCTCGGCCGCCCGCCCGGCGATCGCCTGGCCCATCGGCGGCCCGGCGAAGCGCCGGCGCTCGATCGCGAACCAGCCGACCACGAGCAGCGCCAGCAAGGCGATCGCGTAGTTGTCGAGGATGTCGTTGGGCGGGCGGGTGCCGATCCAGAGTAGTAGGATCGTGCCCAGCGTGGTCAGCACCGCGAACGGCTTGGACAACGCGCCGAGCCGGAACGGGCCGAACTCGGTCCAGCTCTTGTTCTCGGCGAGGATGCCGGCGGCGACCGGCATCGCGTAGGAGATGTAGAGGAACACCGCGCAGCCGGCGGCCAGCGCCGCGAACGCCGGCGAGTAGAGCGTCGCCGCGAACGACAGAAAGGCGACCAGCCAGATCGCGGCGACCGGGGTGCGCCAGGTCGGGCTGACGTGGCGCCACACCCGCGAGGCCGGCAGCCCGCCGTCGCGCGCGAAGGCGTAGACCATGCGCGAGGTCGAGGTGACGGCGGCCAGCGCGCAGAGATAGTTGGCGAGCACGATCGCCAGGTACAGCGCGTCCTTCAACGCCGCGGGCACCGGCAGGCCGGCCAGCAGGTTGTAGAACACGTTGGCGCCGTCCTTGGCGGCCGCCGCCGGGTCGGCCATCGCGAGCACGAACGAGCAGACCATCACCAGGCCGAACAGGGCGGAGACGATGACGGCGGTGACCATGCTGCGCGGCACGGCGCGGCGCGCGTCGATCGTCTCCTCGGCGATGTGCGCCGAGGCGTCGAACCCGGTGATGGTATACAGCGGCAGGATCAGCGCCAGCAGGAACGCGTAGGTGAGGTTCTCGGTGCGCGGGAACACGCCCCCGCCCGGATCGCCGGTGAAGTTGGTGGCGGTGGTGAGCCGGCCGAAATCGAGGTGGCCGATCGAGGCCAGCATGGTCAGGGTCAGCACCGCCGCCGTGGCCATGATCAGATAGCCGGCGAAATCGGTCAGCCGGGTCGTGAGCCTGATGCCGAAATGGTTGAACAGCGCCTGGCTGGCGGCGATCAGGGCGACCGCGATGCCCTGCTCGGTCAGCCC
This sequence comes from uncultured Acetobacteraceae bacterium, assembly GCA_964247515.1. Lineage (GTDB taxonomy): Bacteria > Pseudomonadota > Alphaproteobacteria > Acetobacterales > Acetobacteraceae > CAVRQM01. The sequence goes on from CAXTVL010000007.1 coordinate 18,728, forward strand.
CCATTTCGAGACGTCGATGTGCAGGATGTTGGCCAGCACGAGCTGCTGGAACAGCAAATAGGCGCCGACGTTGACCGAGGCGATGACGAAGATCAGGCCGAGCAGGTTGACCCAGGCGGTGGCCCAGCCCCAGCCGCGCCCGCCCAGGATCGACGACCAGTGGTACAGGCCGCCGGCGGTGGGGTAGGCCGAGGCGATCTGCGCCATCGAGCAGGCGACGACGAGCGCGAACACCGCGCCCACGATCCAGCCGACCGCGACGCTGAAGCCGCCCAGGGTCGCGAAGCCGAGCTGGAACGACGTGACCCCGCCCGCGAGGATGCAGATGATCGAGAACGAGATTGCGAAGTTGGAGAACCCCCGCATCCGGCGCGACAGTTCCTGCGCGTAGCCCATGCCGTGCAGCACGGCGACATCGTCGTCGATTGGGTCGGGAGTCATGGCCAGCCTCCTTCGGGTTTGTGGATCAAGTGCCGGAACCGCGTCACCGCCCCGAGCCGCTGGTGAGGCCTGCGATGAACCGGCGCTGGAAGGCGAGGACCACCGCGACGGTGGGCAGGATGGTGATGACGGCCCCGGCCATCAGCACCGGGATGTTGACCGTGTTGCGGCCCTGGAAGAACAACATGCCGACCGGCAGCGTGCGCACCGCCTCGTCGTTGACCAGGATCAGCGGCAGCAGGAACTCGTTCCATGTCCAGATGAACAGGAACAGGCAGAGGTTGGAGATTTGCGGCCGCGCCAGCGGCAGCAGCACCGACCACAGCAGCACCGCGCGCGGCGCCCCGTCCAGCACCGCCGCCTCGATCAGCTCGACCGGCGCGGCGCGGAACGCGCTGGCCAGGAACAACGTGCTGAACGGCAGCGACATCGCGACCTGCGGCAGCACCAGGGCGGCGTAGGTGTTGGTCAGGCCCAGCCAGCGCAGCTCGTGATACAGCGGGATGATGAACGCCTCGGTCGGCACCACCAGGCCCACCGCCAGCGCCGCCGTCAGCAGCGCCTTGCCGGGCAGCTCGAGGCAGGCGACTGCGAAGCCGGACAGGCTGCCCAGCGCCACGCTCGCCAGCACCACCGGCACCACGACGACGACCGAGTTGCGGAAATAGTCGCCGAAATGCCCGTCGATCCAGGCATGGCGGTAGTTGGCGAAATGCGCGCCGGTCGGCAGCGCGAACACGCCGGCCAGCAAGTCCGGCTGCGCCTTCAGCGAAGCCACCACCGTCATCGCCAGCGGCACCACCGTGAGCACCGCCAACGCCCACAGCGACAGCCGGCCGGGCAGCGCCACGGCGGAGGTCACGCGCGCTCCGCATCCGGGCCCGCGAACAGACGCTGCACCAGGGCGTTCATCGCGAACACCAAGGCGGTGCCGACCAGCGCCACCGCCGCCGCGTAGCCGAACCGGCTGAGCACGAAGCCGTTCTCGTACATGTAGATGTTGGCGACCAGCGTGGCGGTGCCCGGCCCGCCACGGGTCATGACGAACACCAGGTCGAACGTCTTGACGCTGGCGATCACCGTGAACAGCGCCGCGATGCGCAGCTCGGGCCGCAGATTGGGCACGGTGATGCCCCAGAACGCGCGGGAGGGCGAGGCGCCGTCGAGCGAGGCGGCCTGCAGCAGCTCCGGGTCGAGCCGCTGGATGCCGCCCAGGAACAGCACTGCGCAGAACCCCACGAAGTACCAGGACGCGACGAAGCCCACCGCCGGCAACGCGAAGGTGAAGTCGCCGAGCCAGGCCCGTGCCAGGCCAGACAGCCCGACCGCGCGCAGCGTCTGGTCGATCGGCCCGAAGGCGGGGTTGTAGAGCCAGCGCCAGATCACGCCGAGCACGGCGGTCGGCATCACGTAGGGCAGGAAGAACAGCGTGCGCAACGCCAGCCGCTCGCCGCCCCGGCAGCGGCTGATGGCCCCGCTCAGCGCCAGGCCGGCCGCGATCGGCAGGCCCGCGTAGAAGGCCAGCAGGAGCGCGTTGTTGCCGAGCGCGGTCAGGAAGCGCGGGTCGCGCGCGATGGCGGCGAAGTTGGCGAGACCCACGAACACCGGCGCCGAAACACCGTTCCAGTTCGTGAACCCGGCCGCGACCGAGGCCGCGATCGGCACGCCCACGAACGCCAGATACACAGTCGCCGCGGGCAAGACATAGAGGGCGTTGCCCCGGCGCCCCCCGCCGCACCGGGCGGCCGCGCCGCCCCGG
>CAXTVL010000008.1:0-5871 GCA_964247515.1 uncultured Acetobacteraceae bacterium
CCGCGGTGCCGCTGGCGCCGCCGCCGGAGGAGACGGTCTGGCTGGCGCCGCCGCTCAGCACGTCGGCCCTGGTGACGCCGCCGGCCGAGACGGTCTCGCTGCCGCCGCCCAGCACGGTGTCGTTGCTGGCGGTGCCGCCGGCCAGCACCAGCGAGCCGCCGGAGGACACCACGGCGTTGCTGGTCTGGGCGCCGGAGGAATAGACGTAGGTGCGGGCACTGCCGACCACCGAGCCGCTGGCGACGATGCCGCTGTCGAACAGGGCGGTGCCGCCGGCGGCGGTGAAGGTGACGGTGGGCGTGGCACCGTTGTTGTTGGGCCCGACCAGGCCGATGGCGCCGGATTGCACCTCGAGCGGGCCGCCGGCGATGGTGAGCGCCGTGGCGCTGCCGCTGCCGGCGACGATCTCGCGCCCGCCGGCGGAGATGGTGTCCGAGGTGGCGGTGCCGCCGCCCTGCACGATGACGGTGCCGCCGGAGGACACCGTGTCGCTGGCGACGGTGGCGCCCGAGCCCACGAAATAGGTCTGGAGATTCCCGACCGCCAGCCGGCTCGCGGCAAAGCCGCTGTCGAGCTGGACGCTACCGCCGGCGGCGGTGAAGCTGACCGTGGCGGTGCCGCCGCTGGTGTTGGGCAGCACCGCGCCAAGTGACCCCGCCTGTAACTCGAGCGAGCCGCCGGCGACCGTGAGCGCGCTGATGGTGCCGCCGGACTGCACAATTTCACGGCCGCCACCGGAGATGGTATCGGACGTCGTGAAGCCACCGCTTTGCACAATGAAGGTGCCGCCGGAGGCTATCACGTCGCTTGAGAGGTGCGCGCCTGAGGCGGCGATGTAGGTCTGGCCGGAGCCGGCCGCGATCTGCTGGTAGTTGGCGGCGGCGTCGAAGATCACCGTGCCGCCGGCGGCGGTGAAGCTGATCTTCGGGGGGTAACTGGCACCGGCGGTGTTCGGCGTGGTCACACCGATGGCGCCGTTCTGCACCTCCAGAGTGCCGCCGGCGAGGATCGTGGCGCTCTGGGTGCCGCCGGAAGCCACCAGTTCGCGGCCGCCAGCCAGGATGGTGTCGCTGGTCGCGGTGCCGCCGGAGGAGACGACGATGACGCCACCGCTGGCGACCGTCCAGCTAACCGCGTTGCCGCCCGCGCCGACGGAAAGCGTGTTGCCGGACGAGACGCTGCCGCCGGAGCTGGTCGTGGTCAGGTTGGTGTTGGCCATGACAGGTGTTCCCTCGGGTTCAGGCGGTCGGTTCAGGCGGTCGGTTCAGCGAGGGCCGGCATCCGGGCCAGGGCCGCGATCACCTGCTCGCCGGTGATCAGCCTGGTGCACTCGAACTGCCGCTCGGACCCCGCGTGGCGCGGGCACCACAGGAAGTCGTTGTGGTCGAAGCGGTGGCGCGGGTCGTTCCAGCAGGAGTTGCTGGCGTGCCAGTTGATCACCCGCGCGGCGGCGGCGAACTCGTTGGTCGGGTGGGTGAAGCCGGACACCAGCGCCACCGGGCAGCCGGCCGCCCAGGCCAGCCAGGCCAGGCCCGAGGAGACGCCCACGAACGCCGCCGCGTGGCGCAGCCAGCGGGCGCGCTCGGCCAGCGGGCGATCGCCGGTCTGGTCCTCGACGCCGTGCGGGATGTGGGTCCAGGCCAGGCCCGCGCCGTGCGCCCGCTCGCGGTCGATGCACACGACGCGCAAGCCGCGGCCCTGCAGCCAGGCCACCACCTCGTGCCAGCCGTGCGGGTTGTTCCACTTCTTCGCGTGCGTGCTGGCCTGCACCGCGATCACCACGTATCGCCCCTCGACCGGCGGGCCGGGGTCGTCGAAGGCGATGCGCGCGGGCGCCTCCGCGGGATCGACGCCCAGGATGTAGCCGGCGGTGCGGTGCAGGCCGACATGGCGGAAATCGGTCGGCTGCTGCGCGCAGCCGGCATCGTCGAAGAACAGGCCCAGCGTGTAGGTGGCGTAGTAGCGCTCCGGCTCGACCTGCCCGTGGGTGACGAACTCGATGCCGGGATAGGCGTCGCGGAACAGCGGGATCAGCCGCTCGGCGATGGCGCAGGTGAGCCGGCAGAAGTGGCCCTGCTGGAACCGCTCGGCATACGGCAGCCAGCCCAGCGTGTCGCCCAGGGTGCCGACCGGGAAGGCGATCAGCACCTCTTGCCCGCGCGCGTCGAAGCGATGGTCGAGCACCAGTTCGCCGCCGGCGTCGCGGACCTCGACGGCGAAGCGGACGTAGTAGCGCTTGGCGCTCTGGATGGTGACGCCGCCGCGGTCGCTGGTGAACAGCACGTTGCCGGTGTCGAGGTCGCGCAGGCAGGAACGCCACTCGCCCTCCGGCACGCTGAGCCGGGCGCCCTGGTTGAAGTCGAACCGGATGCCGTGGGGGCCGGCCTGGGTCGGCAGCCGCGACGGTGGCGGGAACGGCGGGGACTGTGCGGACGCGGGCGCCGACGGACGGTCCCATGCCGCGACCGGCGGCGAGTCGACGGGCATGTTGATGTCCATGCCGCTTCATAAACAATTACGGTTTGCGCGTAATTCTGGTTTTGTTAGGACTGTTTTGCCGATGCAACTCTCGGCGCGCGACGTTGCGCCGCGGCGTCGCGCGCCCGACACTCGCGCGGATGCGTGACCGTCGGAGGCTGCGATGCTGGGCGTGTGCTATTACCCCGAACATTGGCCGGAAGCGTGGTGGGCGGAGGACGCCGCCGCGATGCGCGCCATGGGCATCACCACCGTGCGCATCGGCGAGTTCGCCTGGAGCCGCATGGAACCGGAGCCGGACCGCTTCGACTGGGGCTGGCTCGACCGCGCGATGGACACTCTGGGCGCCGCCGGATTGCGCGTCGTGCTCTGCACTCCCACGGCGACGCCGCCGCACTGGCTGGTCGAGCGCTATCCCGGCATCCTCCCGGTCGGCCGCGATGGGCAGCCACGCGGCTTCGGCTCGCGCAGGCACTACACCACCTCCTCGCCGGACTGGCTGCGCGAGACGAGGCGCATCGTGACCGCCATCGCCGAGCGATACGGCACGCACGCGGCACTCGCCGGCTGGCAGACCGACAACGAGTTCGGCTGCCACGACACCACGCTCTCGTACGGGCCGCACGACGCGCGGGCGTTCCACGAGTGGCTGCGCCACCGCTACCAAACGCCGGACGCGCTGAACGCCGCCTGGGGCAACGTGTTCTGGTCGATGGAGGCGGCCACGTTCGAGAGCGTGCCGTTGCCGGTGGCGACCGTGACCGAGACCAACCCGGCGGCCCGGCTCGATTTCCGCCGCTTCGCCTCCGACCAGATGGTCGCCTACAACCGGCTGCAGGCGGAGATCATCCGCGCCCGCTCGCCCGGCCGCTTCGTCACCCACAACTTCATGGGGCTGTTCCTCGACTTCGACCATTTCGCGCTGGCGGACGACCTCGATTTCGCGTCCTGGGACTCCTACCCGCTCGGCCACACCGAGACGCTGGCGCTGGACGAGGCCGAGCACGTGCGCTGGGCGGACACGGCGCACCCCGACATCGCGGCGCTGAACCACGACATCTACCGGGCGGTCGGGCGCGGTCGGTTCTGGATCATGGAGCACCAGCCCGGGCCGGTGAACTGGGCGCCGTGGAACCCGGTGCCGGCCCCCGGCATGGTGCGGCTGTGGACCTGGCAGGCGTTCGCGCACGGGGCCGAGTTGGTGAGCTACTTCCGCTGGCGGCAGGCGCCGTTCGCCCAGGAGCAGATGCACGCGGGCCTGCACCGCCCCGACCGCGCCCGCTCGCCCGGTGGCGAGGAGGCGGCGCAGGTGGGGCGGGAGCTGGCCCAACTCGGCCCGCTGCCGCCCGCGCGCCAAGCCGAGGTGGCGCTGGTGCTCGACTACGAGGCGGCGTGGATCACCGAGATCCAGCCGCAGGGCCAGGACTTCTCGTACAAGCTGCTGCTGTTCCGCTGGTACGGGGCGCTGCGTCGGCTGGGCGTCGATGTCGATTTCGTGCGGCCGGGCGCCCCGCTCGACGGCTACAAGCTGGTCGCGGTGCCGAGCCTGCCGCATGTCAGCGAGACGGCACTGGCCAGCTTCCGCGAGGCGTCGGGCCACCTGCTGTTCGGCCCGCGCACCGGGTCCAAGAGCCGCGACTTCGCCATCCCGCCAGAGCTGGCGCCCGGACCATTGCAGGAGATCATGACGCTGCGCGTGCCGCAGGTCGCCTCGCTGCGACCGGGCCTCGCGGTCGCGGTCGAAGGCGACGGGCTGCTTGGCGAGGCGGTGCGCTGGCGCGAATGGCTGCTGACCGAGCTGCCCGCGCTGGCCCGCTTCGCCGACGGAACGCCGGCGCTGGTGGGTGCCGACCGGCGCTTCTACCTCGGCGCCTGGGTCGACGACGCGCTGCTGCGCGCGATGTTCGCCCGCCTGCTCGACGCCGCCGGCGTGGCCATGACGCCGGTGCCCGAGCATGTCCGGTTGCAGCGGCGCGGCAGCTTGACGTTCGCGTTCAACTTCGCCGCCGAGCCGTGGGATTCCGGCGTGCCGGACGCGACGCGGTTTCACCTCGGCGCGCGCCTGGTGCCGCCGCGCGGCGTGTCGTGCTGGGAGGAGCCTTAACTCCAGGCCGGGCGGATCAGGTCGCCGAACTTCTCGCGCAACAGGGCCAGGACATCGGGCTGATGGTAGGCGCGCACCAGCGCCTGCACGCGCGGGTCGGCCGCAATCGCGCGGCGGGTCACGAACTGCAACGCGTAGACCGGGTCGTCGCCGTCCAGCAGCAGCGCCGAATGCGGGTCGACCCCGACCGGGATCAGGAACTGGGCGTAGCCCTGCGCCAAATCCAGGTCGTCCAGCGCCCGCGCCAACTGCGACGCCTCGAGCTGCACGATGCGCAACCGCTTGGGGTCGTCCACGATGTCGGCCAGCGTCGCGCGGTAGCTGACGCCCTCGGTCAGCTTGAGCAGCCCCGCTCGCTGTAGCATCAGCAAGCCCCGGCCGCCGTTCACCGGGTCGTTGGCGATGCCGACGCGGGCGCCGGAGCGCAGTTCGGCGAAGCTGCGCACCTTCTTCGAGTACAGGCCGATGCGGCTCACCGTGCCCGGCGCCACCGCCACGAAATCGTAGCCGCGCGCGGCGATGGCGTTGCGCAGGAAGGGCGTGTGCTGGAAGTAGTTGACGTCGACGCTGCCGTCCCGCAGCGCCTCGTTGGGCGTGATCCAGTCGGTCAGCTCAACGACCCGGACCGGCACTCCCGCGGCCCTGGCATGCGTCGCAGCCAATTCCATGGCGGGGGTGCCGGGGCCAGCGACAACGGCAACCCGCAGCGGCTCCGCGGCGCGAACCCTCAAGCTCGCCACGGCCAGCGTGGCTCCAAGAAACAGGCGTCGGTTCAGCATCGCGGCCTCCCTCGAACCAGTCGGGCAGATCAGCAGGGTGGATTAGTGGAATATCCATCAAACCGCCATTTCCTACAATGTAAAATAGTGATAACCATAAAAGGGCGACGTGCAAAAGTTGTTTTTCGACCCTTACGCAGCAGGCTGACGCCATGCCCGACGATCTCGCGACCTTTCCCGACGCCACGCCGGTGCTGCGGGTGCGCAACCTCTCGTGTCGTTTCGGTACCATGCCGGCGCTGGACGACGTCTCGTTCGACGTGGCGCCAGGCGAGGTGCTGGGCATCATCGGCCGCAGCGGCGCCGGCAAGAGCACGCTGATACGCTGCCTCAACCGGCTGGAACGGCCCGATCGCGGCAGCGTCGCGTTCGAGGGCCGCGACATCGCCGGCCTTCCGGAGCGCGAACTGCGCCCGGTGCGGCGGCGCATCGGCATGGTGTTCCAGCACTTCAACCTGCTCTCGGCCAAGACCGTGGCGCGGAACGTGGCGCTGCCGCTCAAGATCGAGG
>CAXTVL010000008.1:5881-8907 GCA_964247515.1 uncultured Acetobacteraceae bacterium
TCGCCGAGCTGCTCGACCTGGTGGGCCTGGCCGGCAAGGCGGACGCCTACCCGGCGCAGCTCTCGGGCGGGCAGCAGCAGCGGGTCGGCATCGCCCGGGCTCTCGCCGCCGGGCCGGCGCTGCTGTTGGGCGACGAGGCGACCTCGGCGCTGGACCCCGAGACCACGCGGGCGATCCTGGCGCTGCTGCGCGACATCAACCGCCGGCTCGGGCTCACCATCGTGCTGATCACGCACGAGATGGCGGTGGTGCGCGCCATCGCCGACCGCGTCGTCGTGCTCGATCACGGCCGCATCGCGGAGCAGGGCCGGGTGCGCGAGGTGTTCGCCGACCCGCGGGCGGCGGTGACGCGCAGCCTGCTGCGCTCGTTGCAGGCTGGCCTGACCCGCGAGGAGGAGGACAGCGATGTCGTGGTATCTGGCTGAGCTGATGCTACAGGCGCTGTTCGAGACGCTGGAGATGATCGCGGCGGCCGGGCTGATCTCGTTGCTGCTCGGGCTGCCGCTGGCGCTGCTGCTGGTGGCGACGGCGCCGGGCGGCATCCTGCCCGGCCGGGTGGTGAACGCGATCCTGGGCGCGTTGGTGAACGGCATCCGGTCGGTGCCGTTCATCATCCTGCTGGTGGCGCTGATCCCGGTGACGCGGCTGGTGGCGGGCACCTCGATCGGCACCGAGGCGGCGATCGTGCCGCTGTCGATCGCCTGCATCCCGTACTACGCGCGCATCGCCGAAGCATCGCTGCGCGAGGTGGACCGCGGCCTGGTCGAGGCGGTGCGCGCTATGGGCGGCAACCGCATCACCATCGTCCGCGAGGTGCTGGTGCCGGAGGCGCTGCCCGGGTTGGTGTCCGGCTTCACCGTGACGTTGGTGACGCTGATCGGCGCGTCCGCCATGGCGGGCGCGATCGGCGCCGGGGGGCTGGGCGACCTCGCCATCCGCTACGGCTACCAGCGCTTCGAGACCGGGGTGATGCTGGCCGTGGTGGCCGTGCTGATCGTGCTGGTGTGCGGGCTGCAATGGGCGGGCGAGCGCGTCGCGCGGCGGCTGCGGCAGCGCGGCGCGTAGGCTACTTGCCCCCGGTCGAGGCCACCGACCCGGTGAAATAGCGCTGGAACGCGACCAGCACGCACAGCGGCACGATGGAGACCAGTACGGCGGCGGCGAACATCAGGCCGTAATCGGTCGAGAGCTGGCCGGCGTATTCCGCGATCGCGACGGCGGCGACCTTGTAGTCCGGGTCGGGGGCGATCAGCAGCGGCCACAGGAACGACTGCCACTGGAAGGTGAACAGCACCAGGCCGGCGCCGATCAGCGCCGGGCGCGACAGCGGCAGGTAGATGCGCCAGAACAGGCCGAACCAGCCGATCCCGTCGAGGCGCGCCGCCTCCGACAGCTCGGCCGGGATGCCCAGGAAGAACTGCCGCAGCAGGAACACCGCGAAGCCGTTGCCGATGCCCGGCAGCACCAGCCCGGCGTAGGTGTTCTGCAGCCCGGCGCCGCGGAACAGCGCGGCCAGCGGGATCGAGACGGCGTCGAACGGCACCAGGAAGCTCACCACCACCAGCGCGAAGATCGCGCCGCCGCCGGGCAGCCGCGGCCGGGCCAGCGCGAAGGCGGCCGTGGCGCACATCGCGAGGCCCAGCAGGACGGTGGCGGCACTCACCAGCACCGAGTTCAGCATCGCCGGCCCGAACGGGGTCGACCAGATGCCGACCAGGTTGCGCAGCGTCAGGTGGTTGGGCAGGAAGGTCCAGCGGCCGAGCGGCGCCATGAAGCGGAAGATGTCCTCGCTCGGTCGCAACGCGCTGACCAGCGCCCAGTACAGCGGGAACGCCGCCAGCCCCGCGACCGTGACGGCGGCCACTTGCCGGGCGGCGGCTGCCAGGCTCACGCCGGCGCCCGCATCAGGCGGAACTGCGCCAGCACCACGAGCACCACCACGGCCACCAGCACGGTGGTCTCGGCGGCCGCGCCCCGGTTGTCGCCGTAGGTGAAGGCGCGGGTGTAGATGTCGGCCATGATCAGGTTGGTGGTGCCCTCCGGGCCGCCGCCGGTCAGGATTTGCACCGGCGCGAACACCAGGAAGTTGGCCACCGTGTCGGCCACGATGACGAACGCCAGCGGCCGGCGCAGCAGCGGCAGGGTGACGTGCCAGAAGCGCGCCCAGGCACCGGCGCCGTCGAGGGCGGCGGCCTCGTAGAGCGCATGGGGGATGTCGTTCAGGCCGCCCACCAGGAAGGTCATCCAATAGCCGACGCCGACCCAGCTCACGACCACGACGATCGACGGCAAGGCCTGCGCGGTCGAGGTCAGGAACGGCTGCGGCGGCAGGCCCAGCGCCGCCAGCACGGCGTTGGCCGGGCCATCGGGGCGCAGCGCGATGCCCCAGATCACCGCCGAGACGCTCTGCGGGATCACCACCGGCAGCACGACAAGGGTGCGCCACAGCCCGGCGCCGGCCATGCGCTGTCCGAGCAGCAGCGCCAGGGCCAGCGCCAGGACGACCTGCAGCGGGTTGACGACGAGCGAATAGAGCGCCGTGGTCAGCAGCGAGCCCAGGAACACCGGGTCCTGGAACAGTGCCTGGTACGCCGCGAGGTCGATCCAGCGCCCGGGCGCGTCGGAGCCGAGCGAGGTCGCGACCGCCAGTGCCGCCGGCCACAGCCGCAGGACGAGCAACGCCAGCAGCATCGGCGCCAGCATGGCGAGGCCGGCCAGCGCCTCCCGCCGGCGTGCGCCGCCGCCGCTCAACGCAGGCGGCTGAACGCCGCCTTGAGCTGCGCCTGGGCGCGGTCGAGCGCCGGCTTGGCGGCCTGGCCGTTGCGCACGTCGCTGAACGCCTTGTTCATGATCTCCTCGAACAGCACGTAGCCCACGGTGCGCGGGCGGCTCGTCGCCGTGTTGGCGAGTTCGTAGTCCAGCAATTGCCGGTACGGTGCCGCGGCCGGGGCCGCGGCCGGGGTAGCCGGGGCGGCGGGGTGGGGCCGCCCGGCCGGGGGGGGCGGGCGGGGGGGGGGGTGGGCCGG
>CAXTVL010000008.1:8917-20877 GCA_964247515.1 uncultured Acetobacteraceae bacterium
CTTGTTGGCCGGCGGCAGCGGGTTCTGCGCCGTGGTCAGCAGGTCGCCCGCCGGATCGAGGGTCATGAAGCTCGCGAAACGCATTCCCTCGGCCTGGTGCGCGGAATGCGGGCTGATGCCGACCGCCCAGGAATCGGTGGGCGTCACCGGCTTGCCGCCGGCGAAATACGGGTGCGGGGCGATGCCGTACTGCAGGCCGGCGGCGGCGCCGAACGGGCGGAAGTTCCACGGGCCACCGACGAAGAACGCCATCTGACCGCTTTGGAACAGGTCCGGCATCTGCTGCGGCGTGATGCCGCGCGGTGCCAGGCCGGACTTGTACAGGTCGCCATACCACGCCATCGTCTCGACCCATTTGGGCGAGTTCACCTCGGGCGTGAGCAGCTTGTCGCCGGTCAGGCCGGACCCCGCCCCGCTCGACTCGAACAGCGCCTGGAGCTGGTAGTAGCGGTCGACCTGGTCGAAGCCGAACCCCCATTTGGCGCCCGCCGCCTGCGCCTTGCGCGCGGCGGCGAGCAGCGCGTCCCAGGTCATGCGCTTCGCGGGATCGCTGGAGGGCGGCTCTATCCCGGCGCGCGCCAGCAGCTCGCGGTTGTAGAACAGCATTTGCGTCGAGGACCACTCCGGCAGCGCCCACAGCTTGCCGCCGTAGCTGGTCGCGGCCACCGCCTGCGGCGTCGCCGCCTGGGTCAGTTGCGCCTTGAGCGCGCTGAGGTCGACCAGCAACCGGCGGGTCGCCAGCGCCGGCACCCGCGGCTCGTCGACCCCGTAGACGTCGACACTGCTGTCTCCGGCGCCGACCCGCGCCTGCACCTGCGCGTTGAGCTGCTCGAACGGCACCGACTGGTTGCGCACCTTGATGCCGGGGTTGCGACGCTCGAACTCGGCGATCACCGGCACGTAGGTTTCGGGCCGCTCCGAGTTCAGGAAGTTGATGGTGACGTCGGCCGCCGAGGCCAGGCCCGGCCACAGCGCCAGCAGGCAGAGCAGGCGTCGCATCAGGCAACTCCCTTGGCGAAATGCTCGATCTTGGTGAAGAAGTCGCGGAAGATCGGGTCGCGGCGGACGAAGCGGGCACAGCGGATCAGGTGGCGCGAGGTGTCGACGCTCCACGTCACCTGGTCGGTCAGGATCGGGCTGTGCACGAGGTCGGTCGGCGTCCAGGACGGGTCGATCAGGTAGGCGACCGGCGCCATGTCCCAGATCGGCTTCGACCAGCCTCTGTGGTCCGGCCGATGCTCGCGCACCCGCCCGGTCAGGAACCGGCCGAGTTCGCCGTGCGGCTCGACGAAGCGCTCCAGCTCGGCGACCGTCGTGCTCAACTGCCGCGTCACCCCCTCGCAGGGCAGCATCACCAGCGGCACGCCGGAATCGAACACCAGCCGCGCGGCGGGGACGTCTTGGCGCAGGTTGAACTCGCGCGTGTCGGGCCAGTGCAGCGCGTGGCCACCGAGCCAGACCACCACGATGCGCTCGGCGATGCGCGGCTCGACCAGCATCGCCGAGGCGATGTTGGTCAGCACGGCGAGGGCCACGACGATGAGCGGCTCCTCGGGACTGCACGCCATGGCGCGCTCGATCAGGTCGGTCACGGCGGCGTTGCGCTGCGGTGTCAGGGCCGCGCCCAGGTAGTCGGTCGAGCCGCGATGCACCAGGCCCTCGGGGTGGCGCCGCATGAGCGCCAGCAGGCGCAGGATCTCGTCGTGGCTGCGCGCCATGCCGTCGGCGGGGCCGGACGAGCGCTCGTTGAAGAACGGGGCGGCGTAGATCGCCTCGACCGTCATCCGCCGCTCCGACAGCAGCGCGTGGGCGATCGCGAACTGGTCGTCGACCTCGTTGTAGGTGTCGGTGTCGATCACCACGCGCAGCCGGCCTTCCCGCGGACGCAGCATCGCGAGCCGCCGCTCCTCGGCGATCACGGACGTTGGCATGGCATCCTCCTCGGCGGCGTGGTTGTTGCTTGCCCGGAGAGCGTGCCATACTTGCCCCCGGGGAACGGAGGCGGGCATGTATGTCACCGAGCGTGGTGAGCGGGTCCTGGTCATCGATGGCCATATCCATTTGTGGGATGCGCGTCCAGAAAATCGGCGCAACCGGTACGGCTTCACCTTCATCGAGAGCTTCTGGGGCTCGCATGTCGGCATGACGCCGGCCGCGGAACGCTGGGATTTCGAGCGCTTCCTGCATTACGGCGTGGATGGCGCGGCCCAGGACCTGTTCGTCGACGGCTACGTCGATTCGGCGATCATGCTGCCGACCGCGCTGCGCGACTTCTTCGTCGATGGGTTCAACACCACCGAACAATGCGCCGCCCTCAAGCGCGCCCACCCGGACCGCGTCGTGCTGAACGGGCGCATCGACCCGCGCGACGGGCCGGCCGGGCTCGACCGGCTGGAGGCCGACCACGCCGCCTGGGGCCACAAGGGCGTCAAGCTGTATACCGCCGAGTGGCACGGCGATTCGCGCGGCTACACGCTGCGCGACGACATCGTGGCGCCGTACATGGAGAAGTGCCGCCAGCTCGGCATCCGCAACATCCACATCCACAAGGGCCCCACCATCCACCCGCTGAACATGGACGCGTTCGACGTGCGCGACGTGGACTACGTGGCGACCGCGTTCCCCGACCTCAACTTCATCGTCGACCATTGCGGGATGCCGCGCATCGACGATTTCTGCTGGATCGCGGGCCAGGAGCCGAACGTCTATGGTGGCCTCGCGCTGATCCCCTCGTTCATCCACGCGCGGCCGAAATACTTCGCGCGGATGATGGCCGACCTGCTGTTCTTCCTCGGTCCCGACCGGCTGATCTTCGGCTCCGACTACGGCATCACCAGCCCGAAATGGATCGTCGAGCACTTCATGAAGTTCGAGTTCGACGACGAGACCGCGCATGAGGCCGGGCACCAGTTGACGCTCGACGTGAAGCGCAAGCTGCTGGGGCTGAATGCGGCCCGGCTCTACGGCCTCGACGTCGACGCGCTGCTGGCGTTGCCGCCGGTCCGCAGTCCGGCGCCGGAGCGGGTCGCCGCGTAGCTGCATGTCGCGAACAGCGGAGATGCTGGCGCGGCTCGACGCGGTGCTCGACCCGGAGATCGACCGCTCGGTGACGCGGATGGGGTTCGTGCAGGAGCTGGCCGAGGACGGCGGCGCGATCCGGGTCAGCTTCCGGCTGCCGACGCATTGGTGCGGCGCCAACTTCGCCTTCATGATGGCGTCCGACATGCGCGCGGCGCTGGGCGCGCTGCCATGGGCGACGCGGGTCGAGGTGACGTTGCTCGACCACTTCGCCGCCGGGCGGATCAACCGCGCGGTCAACGCGGGCGGCGGGTTCGCCGACGTGTTCCCCGGCGAGGCGTCGGGCGGGCTCGACGCTTTGCGCCGCCGCTTCGCGGACAAGGCGTTCGCCGGTCGGCAGGAGGCGCTGCTGCGGCCGCTGGTGCGCGAGCGCGGGCTGGACGCGGCGCTGGCGATGCGGCTGCGCGACGTGGCGGGGCTGGCGGGAAGCGCGCTCGACGGCGAGGCGACGCGCTATCTGTCGCTGCGGCGGCAGCTCGGCGACAACCCCGACGCGCCCGCCTTCATCGACCCGCGAGGCAACCCGGTCGATGCCGCCGGCTATGCCGCGCACATGCGGGCGCTGCGGCGCGAGCGCGGCGCCGCCGAGGCCAACGCCGAGCACTGCCAAATCCTGATGCAGGCCCGCCAGGTTTCGCCGGCGCCGGACGACCGCACGAGTCCCGCGGGGCTATACGAGTAGAACGACCTGACCGCACAACGCGGCGGGCACAACGGGAGACGTCGATGGCACATCTTACGGTCGGGCGACGGGGAGTATTGGCCGGCGCGGCGGCGCTCGGGCTGCCGCGCCTGGCGCGCGCGGCGGACGCGCCGTTCGTGCCGTACAGCAACAAGAGCCTCGACTTCTACTTCTTCGTGGCGCAGCAGGAGGCGGTCAAGCGCGCCGTCGAGGCGAAGGGCTGGCGGTTCCAGGCGACCAACGCCAACTTCGACAACACCACGCAGCTCCAGCAATGGAACTCGCTGCTGCTGAGCAACCCCACGGCGATCATCTCCGACCCGATCGACAGCCAGGCGATCATCAGCGTCATCAAGCGCGCGACCAACAAGAAGATCCCGGTCGGCATCATCGACACGCCGGCGACCGGCGGCAACGTCGCGGTCACGGTCGACTTCGACAACTACCAGGGCGGCGTGATGGCCGCCGAGGCCATCGTCGAGCTGCTGAAGCAGAAGCACGGCGCGCCCAAGGGCGTGGTGCTGAACTGCTACGGCGCGTTGCAGAGCGTGGCCTGGCGGCTGCGCAAGGAGGGCATGGACGCCACGTTCAAGAAATATCCCGACATCAAGCTGCTCGACCGGCCGACCGAGGGCCTGCTCAAGAACATGCTGAGCGTCACGGTCGACACGCTGAGCGAGTACCCGGACCTGGACGCGGTCCACGCGCCGAGCGACACGCCCTCGCGCGGCATCGTCACGGCGTTGCAGCAGAAGGGGCGCTGGAAGAAGGTGGGCGAGCCGGGCCACGTCATCTTCGTCAACATCGACGGCGAGCCGATCGCGCTGCAATGGATCCGCGACGGGTTCATGGACGCCGAGATCTCGCAGGACCCGATCGCCTACGCGCAGATCACCGTCGAGATGCTGGACAAGTACGCGATGAAGGGGCAGCCGGCGCCGATCGGGCCGTACCGGAACGCCGCCTATTACTGGGAGCGCGGCGAGATCAAGCAGTCCGCCAGCGGGCCGAGCCTGGTCATCCCGCCCTTCGTCATCGACGCCAAGAACGTCGACGACAAGCGGCTGTGGGGCAACATCGCCTACAACGACTGGTCGCTGCACTACAAGTAGCGCGCGATGACCGACACGTTTCCGCTGCTGGAGACCCGGGGCCTGGTCAAGCGCTACGGCGGCGTCCACGCGCTGAAGGGCGTGTCGCTGCGCATCGGGCGCGGCACCACGCACGGGCTGCTGGGCGAGAACGGCGCCGGCAAGTCCACGCTGGTCAAGATCGTGGCCGGGCTGGTGCAGCCGACCGAGGGCGACATCGTGCTCGACGGCAAGCCCGTCGTCGCCCGCGACGTGCGGGCGATGGAGGAGCACGGCGTGTTCCTGGTCCCGCAGGAGCCGATGATCGTGGGCGGGCTGTCGGTCGCCGACAACCTGATGCTGGGGCGCTGGCCGACCGGACGCTTCGGCATCGACGACCGGCGGATGCGCGCCATGGCGGGCGGGTTCCTGGCCGGCACCGGGCTCGACCCCATGGCCCCGGCGTGGCGGCTGGGGGCGGTCGACCGGCGCAAGCTCAACATCCTGCGCGCGCTGCACAGCGGCGGCCGGCTCATCATCCTCGACGAGCCGACCACGGCGCTGACGCTGGCCGACCGCGCGCAACTGTTCGCGTTCATGAACCGGCTCAAGGCGCAGGGCGTGACCTTCCTGTTCATCTCGCACTACAACGAGGAGATCCTGGAAATCTGCGACGCGGTCTCGGTGCTGCGCGACGGCGCGCTGGCGGCCGGCGACCGCGACGTGGCGACGCTCGACGGGGACACGCTGAGCGAACTGGTGCTGGGACGTGGGCTCGAGCTGTTCCACCGCGCGCCGAACCAGGCGCCTCACGCCGGAGGCTGGGAGGTCTCCGGCATACGCGGCGCCGGACTGGCGCTCGACCGGCTCGCCATCGCGCCCGGCGAGATCGTGGGCTTCGCCGGCCTGCCGGGGTCGGGTGCCCGCGAGCTGGCGCGGGCACTGTACGGCCTGCTGCCCGGCTGCTCCGGGCGCATCGGCGACGGCGAGCGCACCCTGCCCTTGCCCGCGCACCCGAGCGCGGCGCTGGCGCGCGGCATCGCGTTCCTCTCCGAGGACCGCCTGCGCGACGGGGTGGTGGCGATCCAGTCGATCCACCAGAACATCTGCCTGTCCTCGCTGGGCCAGGTGGCGCGCCACGGCTGGATTTCCACGGCGCGCGAGAACGCGCTGGTCGGACGGTTCTTCGCGGCGCTGGGCATCAAGGCGAACAGTCCCGCGACCCGCGTCGGCGCGCTCAGTGGCGGCAACCAGCAGAAGGTGTGCCTGTCGCGCCTGCTCGCGACCGGGCCGCGCCTGCTGATCCTGAACGAGCCGACGCGCGGCATCGATGTCGGCGTCAAGGAGGAGGTGCATCGGCTCATCGAGGAACTGACGCGCGACGGCGTCAGCGTCATCGTGGTCTCCTCCGACCTCGACGAGACGCTGCGCGTCGTCGACCGCGTGGTGCTGTTCGCCGGCGGCCGCGTGGTCGCCGACCGTCCCGCCGCCGGGCTGGGCAAGGACGAGGTGCTGGACATCGCCTTCACGTCAGCCAGGGAGCGGATCGATGCCTGACGACCTCACCGCCGGCGCCATCGCCGTGCCGCTGCCGGCGGCGCGCGAGCGGCGCGGCCGCGACCTGTTGCGCAAGAGCCTGCAGCACGTCGTCTGGGGCTGGCTGGCCGGGCTGATCGTGGTGTTCGGCCTGCTCAACAGCTTCTTCTTCTCGACCGCCAACTTGCAGAACATCCTGACGCAGGCGACGGTGCTGGGCCTGCTCGGCCTCGCGCAGTCGCTGCCGCTGCTGGTCAGCGAGATCGACCTGTCGATCGCCGCCAACACCGGGTTCTCGTCGGTCTGCGGCGCGCTGCTGGTGACGCAGCTCGGCGCGCCGAGCCTGGTGGGGGCGGCGGTCGGCATCGCGGTCGGCGGGCTGATCGGCTTCGTCAACGGCGTCTGCATCACCAGCCTGCGCATGGTCTCGCTGATCGAGTCGCTCGGCATGATGATCATCCTGCAAGGCGCGCTGCTGGCGATCAGCCAGGGCAACACCATCACCGACCTGCCGAACGTCTACACCTGGATCGGCCAGGCGACGTTCGGCGGCTGGCCGGCGATGCCGCTGGTGCTGCTGGCGGCGTTCGTGGGCATGAGCCTGATGCTGCGGCGCACCGTGCTGGGGCGCAGCCTGTACGCCACCGGCGGCAACGCGGCGGCGGCGTTCGTCGCCGGCATCCGCACCAACCGGATCAAGGTCACGGCGTTCACCCTGTCCGGCCTGCTGGCGGGCCTGGCCGGCTACCTGCTGGCCGCCTGGCAGATGGCGATCACCTCGGACCAGGGCAACGGCTTCCTGCTCTATGCCATCGCGGCGCCGATCATCGGCGGCGTCAGCGTGTTCGGCGGGCGCGGCAACACGCTGGGCATCTTCGGCGGCGTCATGCTGCTGACGGTGATCCATGTCGGCCTGGCGGTGGTCTCGGTGCCGTCGTTCTATGTCAACATGATCGGCGGCGTGCTGATCTTCGTGGCGGTCGCGGTGGACGCGATCCGGGTCAACCTGGTGGGCGAGGCATGAAGCGGGTCTACGTCGCGGGCACGCTCGACACCAAGGCGGCCGAGCTGCGCTACGCGGCGGGGCTGGTCGCGGCCGCCGGCGTCCCGGCCAGACTTGTGGACTTGTCCACGCAAAGTGCGGACGCCGGAGCCGACGTGTCGGCGCGCGAGGTGGCCGGCTGGCACCCGGATGGCGCCGAGGCGGTGTTCACCGGCGACCGTGGCCGTTCCGTCTCGGCCATGGCGCTGGCGTTCGCGCGGTTCATGGCGGCGCAGGGCGACGTGGCCGGGCTGCTCGGCCTGGGCGGTTCCGGCAACACGGCGCTGGTGACGCCGGCGATGCGGCGGCTGCCGATCGGGGTTCCGAAGCTGATGGTCTCGACGGTGGCTTCCGGCAACGTCGCCGCCTATGTCGGTCCCAGCGACATCGCGATGATGTACTCGGTGGCCGACATGGCGGGGCTGAACCGCATCTCGCGCGCGGTGCTGGCGAACGCGGCGCACGCGATGGTTGGTATGGCGCGTCATGCCGCGCCGGCGGTCGCGGACGACAAGCCCGCCATCGGGCTGAGCATGTTCGGCGTCACCACCCCCTGCGTGAACCAGATCGTCGCCGCCCTGAGCGACCGGTACGACTGCCTGGTGTTCCACGCGACCGGGACCGGCGGGCAGTCGATGGAGAAGCTGGCCGAGTCCGGGCTGCTGCGCGGCTTGATCGACGTCACCACGACCGAGGTGTGCGACCTGCTGATCGGCGGCGTGTTCCCCTGCACCGAGGACCGCTTCGGCGCTGTGGCGCGCTCGCGCCTGCCCTATGTCGGTTCCTGCGGCGCACTCGACATGGTCAATTTCGGCCCGCTCGCCAGCGTCCCCGCCGAATTCCAGGAGCGCAACTTGTATGTCCACAACGAACAGGTCACGCTGATGCGCACGACGGCCGCGGAGTGCGAGCGGATCGGGCGCTGGATCGGCGAGCGGCTCAACCGCTGCGACGGGCCGGTGCGCTTCCTGTTGCCGGAAGGCGGCGTCTCGGCGCTGGACGCGCCCGGCGCCGCGTTCCACGACCCGGCGGCGGACGCGGCGCTGTTCCGCGCCATCGAGCGGACCGTCTTGCAGACCGACGCGCGGCGCGTGGTCCGCCATCCCGGCCACGTCAACGCCCCGGAGTTCGCGCGCGCCCTCGCGGAGCATTTCCACGCCATCACGGAGCCCTGAGCCATGCCCGCGATCCCCCGCTCGGAGTTGGTGGCCAAGTTCCAGGCGATGGCGGCGCGCGGCGAGCCGATCGTCGGCGGCGGCGCCGGCACCGGGCTGTCGGCCAAGTGCGAGGAGGAAGGCGGCATCGACCTCATCGTCATCTACAACTCCGGCCGCTACCGCATGGCCGGGCGCGGCTCGCTGGCCGGGCTGATGGCCTACGGCAACGCCAACGACATCGTCGTCGAGATGGGGCGCGAGGTGCTGCCGGTGGTGCGGCACACCCCGGTGCTGGCCGGCGTCAACGGCACCGACCCGTTCTGCATCCTGCCCGAGTTCCTCGACCGGCTGCGCGCGATGGGCTTCTCGGGCGTGCAGAACTTCCCGACGGTGGGCCTGTTCGACGGCACCATGCGCGCCAACCTGGAGGCGACCGGCATGGGCTACGCGCTGGAGGTCGAACTGATCCGGCAAGCGAGGCAGCGCGAGATGCTGACCACGCCTTACGTGTTCGATGCCGAGGAAGCGCGCGCCATGGCGGCGGCGGGCGCGGACATCGTGGTGGCGCATATGGGCCTCACCACCGGCGGCAGCATCGGCGCCGCGAACGCGCCGACGCTGGACGAATGCGTCTCGCGCATCGACGCCATCGCCGTGGCGGCACGGTCCGCGCGGCCGGACGTGCTGGTGCTCTGTCACGGCGGCCCGATCGCCATGCCGGACGATGCGCGACACATCCTGCGGCACTGCGCCGCTTGCCACGGGTTCTACGGCGCCAGCAGCATGGAGCGGCTGCCAACCGAGCGGGCACTAGTCGAGCAGACGCGAAAGTTCAAGTCACTTGCGAAGGAGCGAGACTGATGGCCGAGGCCTATGCCAGCGTCGTGATCGATGCGCCCGTCGAGGCGGTGTGGGCGGAGGTGCGCGATTTCGGCGCGCTGTCGCGCTGGGCGGACGGCATCGCGCAGAGCGCCATCGAGGACGGCCGCGCCTCCGACAGCGTGGGTTGCGTGCGCGCGCTCACGCTGGGCGACGGCACCAGGCTGCGCGAGCGGCTGCTGGAGCTCGACGATTGCCGCTACCGCTTCGCCTACAATTTCGAGACGCCGCCGTTCCCGGTCGAGAACTACCACGCGCAGTTCGAGCTGATCCCGGTGATCGACGGCGAGCGCACCTTCGCGCAATGGAGCGCCCGCTTCGACGAGGCGCCGGCCGACCGGGGCAAATACGTCGAGATCGTCTCGCGCGACGTGTTCGCCGGCGGGCTGCGATCCTTGGCGGCACTGGTGGCGGGCCGCGCGGCCCCGGTGGGCAGCGTGCGCTGGCAGGGGATGCGGCCGGCCAAGGTGTTCGCGTCCTCGGTGATCGCGGCGGGGATCGACGCGGTGTGGCAGCGGATGCGCGACTTCGCCGGGATGGACGCCTGGCACCCCGAGATCCGCGACATGCACATGCTGGCGGCCGCGCGCGCCGATCAGGTGTCGGGCGTTCGTGAGTTCGCCTTCGGCGACGGCGAGTTGCACGAACAGCTCACCATGCTCTCCGACACCGACCGCGCGTTCCGCTACCGGATCCTGAAAAGCCCGACGCCGTGGCTGAACTACCACGCTGGCGCCCGGCTCTACCCGATCACCGCGACGGCCACGACGTTCGCGGTCTGGACCGCCGACTGGGTCGCGGCACCCCAAGACGACGCGCACCTGATCGGCATGGTGCGTGACGACGTGTTCCAGCTCGCGTTCTCGACGCTGAGCGGCCAGTTGGCGGCGGGACGCTGACCGCCGCGTTCCACACCGTCGCGGCTTCGGGCATCGCGGTCACGCTCGACCTGCGCGTCGGGCACGTCCGCAGCCTCGACATCGCCGGGCGGGATCGCCGTCTGACACCGCTGCACACCGCGCCCTGGGCCGACGACCCGGCGGTCGCCGCCGACTCCACGATCCCGGGCAATCTGCGCTTCCTGTCGGGCGATTTCTTCTGCGCGCCGTTCGCGGCCAGCGACGTGGACGCGGCGCCACCGCATGGCTGGACCGCCAACAGCGCCTGGCGGCACGTCGAGACGGTGGCGGAGGCGGACGGCGTCAGCGCGCGCTACCGCCTGGAACGGACGGTGCTGGGCGCCGCGGTCGAGAAGCGCTTCACGCTGCGCCACGGCCATCCGTTTCTGTACCAGACACACAGTTTCCTCGGTGGCGATGGGGCCATCCCAGTGGCCAGCCACGCGATGACCCGGCTCTCGGCCGGCGGGCGGCTTGCCTTCTCCGCCAAGCGCGCGGTCGAGACGCCGGACACGCCGCTGGAGGCCGATCCGGCGCGGGGCCGCTCCCGCCTCGCCTATCCGGCACGCACGCAAGACCCGACACAGGTGGCGATGGCGGATGGCAGTGTCGCCGACATCACCCGCTACCCGTTCGCCTCGCGGCACGAGGACTTCGTGCAGTTGGTCGAGCGGCCGGAGAACGAGTTGGGCTGGCTCGCGGTATCGCGGTCGGGCCATGGCGACGCGTTTGTCAGCCTCAAGCATCCCGCCGAGTTGCCGGTGACGTTCCTGTGGTTCTCCAACGGCGGGCGCGACTACCCGCCCTGGGACGGCCGCCATGTCGGCGTGCTCGGGGTCGAGGAGGGTCGGGCCTATTCGCTGCATGGGCACCGCGCCTCGGCGGCCGCGAACCCGCTGTCCGACAGCGGCACGCCGACGGCGCTCCTGCTCGATCCGGGCGGCGCGGTTTCGGTGCGCCATGTGGTCGGCGGCGTGGCGCTGCCCGCGAGTGGATCGGCCGTATTAGCGATCGCCATGGAAGACGGCGCGTTGGCGATCGCGTGCGAGAGCGGCGAGCGGATCAGCGTGCCGTTCGACACGACGTTCCTAGCCTAATTGCTCTCTGCAATGGGACTAGGCTTAGCCGGTTTGGAACGTTGCGACGCGCCATGCCATCGCGCGCTCTTTTCTTCCTGGCTCGTGCCACCACTCTCCCTCCCATGGCATTGACACGCGCTCCCGCCACGGCGGCCCTGGTCACTGGTGCGACGAGCGGTATCGGCGAGGCGTTCGCGCGCGCCCTGCCGCGCGCCACGTCGCTGCTGCTCACCGGGCAGAACGAGGCGGCGCTGGACAGGCTCGCGGGCGAGCTCGGCGTCGGCGGGCGGCGGGTCGAGACGCTGGCCGCCAACCTGGCGACCGATGCGGGGCTGGACGCCCTGTCCGCGGCCGCAGAGGCGTTCGGCATCGACTTGTTGGTGTGCAACGCCGGGCTCGGCCCGTATGGCGACTTCCTGCAGGCGGACGAGGCGACGCTGCGCGACACGGTGCTGGTCAACGCGCTGGCGCCGATGCTGCTGACGCGGCGGCTGCTGCCGGGCATGATCGAACGCGCCGAGGCCGGGCGGGCCCGGGC
>CAXTVL010000009.1:0-2699 GCA_964247515.1 uncultured Acetobacteraceae bacterium
GTGCAGGGCATCTCCGGCCAAATCCCCGGCGGCGGCGGCGGCGGCGCCGGCGTCACCCAGCCGGGCGGCCTCGGCGTGAGTGCCCCGGGCGGCAATGGCGGCAACGGCATCGTGATCGTGGAGTACTGACGTGATGGAAACGTACATCTACGCGCGGGTGCTGTCCGGCGTGGTGATGGAGCTGTTCACCACCAACCAGCCGATCACCGGCCTGTTCAACCCGGCGATGCAGTGGGTCGACGTGACCAGCGCCAACCCGCCGGTGCAGGTCGGCTGGCTGCTACAGGCGGGCGGCGGCTTCGCGCAGCCGCAGGCGGCGCCGATCGTGGCGCCGGCGCTGACGCTGGGCAGCGTGCAGGCCGCGCTCACGGCTTTGCAGGCGCAGGTCACGGCGCTCGTCAACGCCGCGGCGCAGCACTGAACGGGGAGCAGCAGCATGTCCGCATCCGTTCCCGCCCTGTCCCATGTCTGGCGGCCGAGCGTCGCCCGCCGGGTGACGCTCGACGGCTTCCTGCCGGTGGCGCGCGGCAGCGTGCTGACCTCGCCGGCGCCGCTGAGCTGGCCGGCCAAGGACCCGGCCGACACGCTCGACTTCGAGATCGATTTCGGCCCGGCGCTGGCCGGCAACGAGGGCGACAGCATCCTGGGTGTCGCCGTCACCGTGCAGCCGGCGGGCGAGCTGCTGCCGGGTGCGGTCGCCGCCGACGGCGAGCTCGCGGTGCTGTGGTTCTCGGGCGGTGTCGCCGGCACGACCTATGTCGTGACCGCGAGCGTCACCACCGCCAGCGGGCGGGCGATCAGCCGCGCCGTGCTGCTGCCGGTGCAGCCGCTGGCCAGCGCCACGCCGCCCGCCTCGGCCACGGCGCTGACCACCCAGGCCGGCACCGTCGTCACCGACCAGCTCGGCAACCCGATCCTGGTCTCGCAATAGCATCCCGGCCACGGAGACCGCCCAATGCCGACCGTCTCGCAGCTCCCGGCCGCGGCCGCCGTCGACGCCCAAGACTTGCTGATGCTCGACCAGAACGGCGTCAGCGTCGCGATCACACCGGCGCTGCTGCTGTCCGGCACCCAGGCGTCGCTGACACTGGCGCAGGGCGCGTTGCTGGGGCGGATCAGCGCCAACCCGGGCGGCCCGGAATCGGTGGCGCTCGGCGCCGGCCTCGCCTTGCAGCAGGGCGTGCTGGCCGCCGACACGGGCGTGCTGGCGACGCGCGACAGCCCGGCTCTGACCGGCACGCCCACGGCACCGACGCAGCCCAAGGGGAGCGCCAACGCGGCGCTGGCGACCACCGCCTTCGTGGCCGCGAGCCAACCGACGCTGAGCTTCAACGGCGACGTGCTGGGCTACGGCAGTTCGCCCGTGACCATGGTGCTGCCGCCGATCACCACGCCCGGCGTCTACACCAAGCTCACCGTCAACGCCAAAGGCCAGATCACCGCCGGATCGAGCCTCGCCGCGGCCGACGTGACGGCGGCCTTGGGCTATGCGCCGGGCAGCATGGCGCAGCAATCCGCCGGCAACGTCGCGATCACTGGCGGCAGCATCGGCGGCATCGACCTGTCGGCGAGCGGCACCCGCAGTGCCCGTGGCGGCAACTCCCGCAGCCTCGCGGCGCGCGCCGCCGACCGGTTGCTGCTGCTCGATTACGGCGCAGACCCGACCGGGATCGCCGATAGCGGACCGGCATTCTCGGCGGCGCTGAGCACGGTCCCGGCCGGCAATGCGGCGCGGCTTATGGTGCCGGCGGGCGTCTACCGGCTGAACGGCATCATCTACCCGCCGGCCGGCGTGTCGGCCACGGTCGAGTTCGAGGACGGCGCCAGCTTCACCGGGCCCGGGTTCCTCGCGGTCGACCGGGTCGAGTCGCGGCAGGGGCCGTACCGCATCGCGCAGACCGGCGGTGGCTTCTTCCCGTACGCGGCCGGCCTGCACGCGCCCGGCAACCTACCGTTCGACTACGAGATCGTCGAGAACACGCCACGCAACTCGGGTGCCGCGCGCGTCGCCTGGGCGCGCAACTACAGCAACCTAAACTTCTATTCCAAGTATTCCGGCGGCATCGACTTTGCCGAGCAGAACATCTACTCGTGGCCGGCGCTGTTGGACAACTCCTCGGGCTGGGGCCACTGGGAGGTCATCACCGGCGCCACCTACGACGAGGACACCGCCTCGCGCGCCCAGCTCGGCGGCTCGGCCGAGCACTCCGAGTTCGACATCGTCAACAACGGCCCCGACCACGGCTGGACCTACCAGTCCGGCGCCGGCACCGCGGTGCAGGGCACGTCGATGGACCCGTGGGGGCAGAACGGGAACTACGGCGGCCACATCCTCTACGCCTACGGCAGCGTCGGCGGCTACGACGGCGTCTCCGGCGGGGTCAACCAGCGCTGGGTCTCCTACCCCGCGGTGTACAGCGCCGGCAACCCGCCCTCGGTGCCGCGCGGCAGCACGCTGTCGGTCAGCATGAACGTGACCGCCTCGGGGACCGCTTATCTCGGGTTCGGTGGCGGGGTCGCAGGCGTCACCATCACCGGCAGCGGCGGCCTCTACACCAGCGCGCCCACGGTGGTGTTCGGCGGCAATGGCGGGGCCGCGGCGACGGCGGTGCTGCTCGGCGGCGCGGTCGTGGGCGTCACCATCACCCGCTCCGGTTCGGGCTATCTCGCGCCACCCACCGTCACCTTCGTGGGCGGCG
>CAXTVL010000009.1:2709-3453 GCA_964247515.1 uncultured Acetobacteraceae bacterium
CCCCCCCCGGCGGGGGTGGGGGCTCGCGCGCCCCCCCCCCGGCCTGTTTGGGGGGGGGGGGGGGGCGGCCCCCCACCACCGTCACCGTGACGCTCAACCCCGATGGCAACCATGGCGACCTGGCCTCGGTCGCGGCCGCGATCCGCGGCGCCAACATCCCGCTGGTGGGCGCCGCGGTGGCCATCTGGGGTGGCGCCGTGTCGAGCCTGGTGCTGTTCGGCACCGCTTCGGGCGACCTCGGCACGCTTACCCTCGGCGGCTCGGCGCTCGCGGCGCTGGGCATCAACGCGCAATCCTACAGCACCCCGCGCGGCGACACCGCGGTGGCGTTCGGCGGCAGCGGGGCCGTGGCTCCGGGTTCCAAGCTGCTGGTCAACGGTGCCACCGTCACGGTGGGCGGCGCCGGTGCCGTGGCCGACGTGGCGGCCGCGATCAACGCCGCCGGCATCGCCGGGGTGCAAGCCGACGTGACGTCGATCGGGTTGCTGGCGCTGACCGCGCACATGCCCGACCAGCCGTGCGGCCTGGTGCTGTCGCAGCCGGCCGGGGCGAGCACGCTGCAGGCGCTGTCGCTCCATCCCGGCACCATCCTGCCGCCGACCCCGCCCAAGGGGTTCGCCAGCGCCATGGGCGAGATCGGGGCGCCGTCGTGCAAACCAGGCGACGCGATCAGCCTGAGCGCCACCGACCTCGCCGGCACCCGCTACGGGCCGGTGGTGGCGGCGGTAGGCAGCGACGGCAGCG
>CAXTVL010000009.1:3463-20705 GCA_964247515.1 uncultured Acetobacteraceae bacterium
CCCCCAACCCCCCGGCCCCCCCCCCCCCGCCCCGCCCCCGGCTCGGGGGGGGGGGGGGGGGGGGTTGCCCGCGCGGGCCGGGGGCCCGGCGTGGTGGCGGCCATCCGCGCGGCGCTGGCGGCCGCCGGGTGGCTGAGTGGCGGCTTCGCGGCGCTCACGGCGCCGCCGGCGGTCGTCACCTGCTACGCGCACAACAACACCGGCATCGTCATCCGCAACACCTGCGGCGGCACGCTGACGCTGGCCAACGCCGCCGGGACGCCGCTCGACACGCTGGGGCTCGCGGCCGGGACCTACCAGCCCGGCGGCTACTCGGCCGCCTCGCAGACCGTCTACCTGGCCGCGCCGAACAGCATCGCGCCGCAGGGGCGCGGCGTGTTCGTGGGCGGCAGCACGGTGCCGAACCCGACCACCTGGCCGCACGCGCCGGTCGAGTTCCGCGGCAACTTCGCGCACGGGCTGCGCATGGACCGTGCCAGCTTCGGCGATGGCTGCGGCGTGCTGCTGGGCGCGCAGCAGGCGATCGGCTGGGGGATCGGCGGACCGACGCTCACGGCCAACGCCGGCACGCTCACGCTGAGCGCCCCGGCCGCGATGCCGGCGCTCATCCTGACCGCGCTGCCGACCAGCAACGCCGGGCTGCCGCCCGGCGCCGTCTGGAACAACGCCGGCGTCCTATCCATCGCCTGAGGAGGCCATTGCCGTGAAAACCTGGAAGTTGCTGTGGGCGATGCCGCTGGCGATGGTGTCCGCGGCGCAGGCACAGAACCTGCCGGCGCCGCTGCTTGCGACACCCAACAACGCCGACGCCTCCAACCGCGCCGCGACGACGGCCTGGGTGCGCGCCCAGGGTTACCTGTCCTCGGCCATCACCGCGGGCCAGGTGTCGAGCGCGCTGGGCTTCGCGCCGCAGCGGGCGGCGGTGTTCAACGTGCTCGACTACGGCGCCGTGGCCGATGGCGCGACCGATCTCGGGCCGGCGTTGCGCGCGATCGCCGCCAAGCTCGGGGGCAGCGGCGCGCCGAACGAGATCCTGATCCCGGCAGGGCATTACGCGCTGTCCTCGGCCGTGGTGTTCACCGGCGGCGCGCCGGTGCTGCGCGGCCAGGGCTTCACCGCCGGGCCGAACCCGGCCTCGGGCACCTGGATCACCGTCTCCGGGACCGGGTTCGTGCCGTTCACCTTCTCCGGCATCGGCGCCCGCGGCGCGGCGGTGCGCGACATCGCGATCAACCAGGCGCAGCCGGCGCCGACTGCGGGGTGGGCGCCCACCAACTACGATTACGTGTTCAAGGCGCTGAACGCGCTGGGCGAAGTGACGTTCGACAATGTGCTGTTCGCGGGCGTGACGCGCGGGATCTACGCCGACAACTCCGGCCGGCTCAACGTCAAGAACGTCGCCGGGCAGTTCTACGTCGCCGGCATCGAGATCGACGATTGCTACGACATCCCGCGCATCGAGCACCTGCACGCCTGGACCTACGCGACGTCCAGTCCGTACGTGACGGCCTGGCAGGAGGCGCAACTCGACACGGTGATCCTGCGCCGGGTCGACGGCATCTTCATCGGCGACCTGTTCAGCTATGCGGCACGCTCGGCGTTGTATCTGACCAGCGGCCAGAATGGCGTCACCACCAAGCTCTACCTCAAGAGCCTCTATGCGGACTTCGTGAAGTACGGCGTGTGGATCGACGCCGCCGGCGTCAACGGCCAGATCGCCCAGGCCACCACACAGAACCAGGATGCGGCGGCGGGCGGCGGGGCCATGATCGCCGGCGGGCGTGGCCTCTACGTCACCGGCAACACCGCGCAGCTGCAGATCGGCGCCTGGCGCACCAACTCGGTGAGCGGCCCGGTGGTCGACCTCGAAGGCAACAACGCCCACGTCGTCATCAGCGACTTTTGGGCAAACACCTACGGGTTCACGCCGGGCGACGGGACGGCCGCGGTGTTCGCCGTCGATACCGGGAGCGGTCCCGCCAATTTCGTCCAAGTGCTCGGCACGCCGATGCTGCAGGGGGTGGCGCCGCTCTATCTGTATAATGCCGGGGTGAACGCCGGCCGGCTGCGGATGCCGTCGATGAACAGCGTCGGCAACGCGGTCAACGAGCCGCGGCTCTACGACGGTGCCGCCGGCAACCCGGTCAGCGTGGCGGCGATCGGCGCCGATGCCAGAGTCGACCTGCAGTTGCAGGCCAAGAGTTCGGCCGGCAGCGTCCGGCTGCAGTCCAACGGCCAGACCGTGCTGCGCACCGACAACCCCGCCGCGGGCGACAGCGACCTGCTGGCGCGGCCGGGTACGGGCGCCTTGAACCTGATCGTCGAGAGCGCATCCGCCTCGGCCGACTTGGTGCTGGCGGCCAAGGGGGCCGCCGGCGGCGTGCGGCTGCAGGCGCAGGGCGCCACGGTGGTGCGGCTCGACAATCCCGGATCCGGCACGTCCGACCTCCTGGTCCGCGCCGGCAACCAGACGGTGGCACTCACCGTCGAAGACCCGGGTGCCAACGCCAACCTGGTGCTGAACCCGAAAGGCGCCGGGACCGTGGCGCTCGGCAACTCGCCGCTGGCCTCGGACAACAGCACCAACGTCGTGACCTCGGCCTGGGTGGTCGGGCAGCACTACCTGACCAGCGCGCCGGTGGCCTCGGTCGCGGGCCGGACCGGCTCGGTCACTCTGGGCGTCGCCGACATTGCCGGCGCGGCGCCGATGGCCGCGCCCACTCTCACCGGCGGCGTGACGGTGGCGGGCGGGCTCAGGACCGATGGCCTCGCGGTCAACGGGCCTGCCCCCGGCGGCGCCGGCTTCGCGCGCTCCGGGACCTACGTCCTGCAGGCGTCCACCACTTCTGCCACGAGCACCCGGCTGACCACGGACGGCCAGGCGCCCAGCGTCGGCAACTGCGTCAACCTGCCGAACGGCTCGGCGTACAGCGCCAGCGTGGACATCACCGGCATCGACCGCACGACCGGCGCCAGCGCCGCGCGCTACCGGCTGCTGGACATCATGTTGCTGCGCGGCACGTCCGCGGCCGCCACGAGCTTGGTCAACGGCGTCTCGACCGCGGCACCCAACGGCAGCGTCGGCAGCGGCAGCGCCACGAGCTTCAGCGCCGCGGCCGACACCACCAATGGCTGCCTGGCGCTGTCGGTGACGCCGCCCAACGCCGATGCCTGGCACTGGGCGGCGCGCGTGGTCACGACGGAAGTGCAGTAGTCCCACGCGCTCCCGCGCAAGCCGGGCGCCCTCGCTCCCTCACAGGAAACCCCCATGGCCGATGAAGAACTCACGCTGGCTGGCGTGCGCATACCGCTGCCGCGCACGCTGGGACTCGACTGGCGGCTGATCGGCGCCGCGATCGCCATCGTCTGCACCGGGACGTGGTTCATGGCGGTGCAGTCCACGACCATCGCCGAGAACGCCAAGGTGGTCGAGGATTTCCGCCGCGACGTGCTGGCGCACCGCGAGGCGAGCGACGCCGACCGAAGGCAACAGGCGGTCGCGGTCGGCGCCATCGACACCCGCCTCACGCGCATCGAGGCGAAGATCGAGCTGCTGCTTGCGGCACAGGCGAACAAGTGAGCCGCCCGGTGCTCGCAACACCCGTGCTCGCGGCGGCGCTGCTGCTCGCCGGATGTACGCCAAAGCCGGTGACGCCGGCGGCGGCGTATGGGCCGCCCCTGCCGCCGGCGCATGTCGGCGCCGCACGGCCGGCAACGCGCCCGGTCGCCGCCGCAGGTGATGCGACGTCGTCCGGGGCCGCCGAGTCGCCGGCTGCCGTGCTGCGCGACAGCGCCACGGCCCACGCCGAGGCGTTCCGCTACGCCGCGTGGCCCAAGGCCAAGGCCGACAACGTGCTCGCCCTGGTGCCGCTCACCAGCGAGCTGAACCGGGCGATCCGGGCGATGCAGGCCTCGCGCGCGCACGGCCGTTACGGCGTGGCCGAGACCCGCGCGCTGCGCGCCGCGACCGACGCGCTCGACGACTTCCTCCAGCACAAGCGGGACTGAGATGCCGGACCCGTTCGATCCCTGCCTCGCGTTCACGCTGGCACAGGAGGGTGGCTGGTCGGACGACCCGCACGATCCCGGTGGCGTCACCAACCGCGGGCTCACCATGCCGGACCTGCTGCACTGGAACCGCGAGGCGACGCCGGCCGACCTGCGCGCCATGCCGGACGACCTGGTGTCGGCGCTGTATCGCGCCCTGTACTGGATGCCGGTGCGGGGCTGGGCGCTGTGGCCCGGGCTCGACCTGATGCTGTTCGACGCCGCGGTCAACACCGGCGTCGGCGTCGCCAGCAAGCAACTTCAGCGCCTGCTGCATGTGGCCCCTGACGGGGCGGTCGGTGTCATCACGGCCCAGGCGGCCCGCTCGGTCGACGACCGGGCGGCGTTGCTGCTGGCGCTGCGCGACGCGCAGGCCGCCGGCTACCGCGCCATGGGCAACTTCCTCCGTTTCGGCAACGGCTGGCTCGCCCGCTGCGAGCGTCGCTACGCCGCCGCCTGCCGCCTCACCGCATCCGATGGAGCCGCTGCATGACCGCCACCACCATCACCGCCACCTCGGCCGAGAACGCCGCGGTCCGCGCGGCGCGCGACCTGCCCGACCTGATCGACCGGCTGGAGAGCGCCAGCCCGGCGCTCGCGGCACAGCTGGTCGGCAAGTCGCTGGCCGCGAGCCGCACCCCATGGGGGACATTGCTGCTCCCGGTGGTGGCCTATCTCGCGACGCGCTACGGCCTCGGCTGGACGCCCGACATCGACGCGCTGGTCGCGGGGGTCGCCGTGCTGGTCGGGTCGTATGCCATGCGCGCCGCGACGCGCGTGCCGATCACCGGCGTGTTTCGCCGCGCCACCGTGGTGGTCGAGACGGTGCCCCCTGTCGCCAAGCCCGACCCGGCCGCCGGGAGCAAGGCATGACCCGGAACTGGTTGCCGGTTGCCGCTGTTGCGCTGCTGCTTTCGGGGTGTGCCGGCACAGTGCCTACGGCGGCGACCACGACGGTTCCCGCCGCGCAAGCGAAGCTGCAGGCGGCGGTCACGCTGTATGGGATCAGCAAGGGCATTGCCGAGGTGGCCGCCATCGCCGACCCTGGCTTGGCCCCGGTGCTGAACACCGTCGTCGCGACCCTCGATCCACTCGTGGCACGGGCGCAGCCGGCGTTGGCTGCCCCCGGCGATGCCACTGCGATCGAGTCGCTGGCCGAGACGATATCGGCGCAGGCCAACGCGCTGACGCTGGTGGCGGCGCCG
This sequence comes from uncultured Acetobacteraceae bacterium, assembly GCA_964247515.1. Classification (GTDB taxonomy): domain Bacteria; phylum Pseudomonadota; class Alphaproteobacteria; order Acetobacterales; family Acetobacteraceae; genus CAVRQM01. The sequence continues at coordinate 8,716 of CAXTVL010000009.1, forward strand.
GTGATCAAGGTCGTCCCGGCGAGCTGAGCATCCGACCATGACCCCATTCGCCGCGCGGCTCAGCCAATGGGCTTAATCCATGGTTTGAGGTATGTTTTAAAAACAACGTTTAGTTGACAAGCTATTTACGTTTGCCAAGAATCTGCTAGGCTGCGGCGTGGGTCGCTCGGCGCGTTGTTGATGGACTGCCGGCTGATGAACGGAGTCGCTAATGCCTGGAGCGCTTGCCGCAAACCATTTGCCGGCGATCATGCGGGACACGATCGTGGGTTTGGTGCGCCGCGACGGGGCCGATTTGTCGGCTCGCCAATTGAGCGTGTTGCTCATTTGTTTCCTTGAGGAAGGGCCGCACACGGTCCGGGGCTTGGCGGAGCGGCTTCAGGTCGCCAAGCCGGCGATCACCCGGGCGCTCGACCGTCTCGAACAGTTCGACCTGGTGCGTCGTGCTCCCGACCCGCGCGACCGACGCAGCGTGCTGGTGAGTCGCACCGCCCAGGGCGCCGCATTCATCGCGCATCTGCGCTCGTTGATGCAGACCGCGGCACGGGCGCATGAGGTGGACGTGCCCTCCGGCGTCCAGGGTCACGCCGCTTCGGCTTGATTGACGGCAACCGCGATGGTCGATGGCCGTTACGCCGGAGCAGAGGAGACCGTCATGTCATCGACCCATCAGCCCAACCCGACCGCCGCACAGCCGGATGACAATCCGCTGGACCCCTCGCCCGAGCACGAGCAGCGGATTCGCGAGCGCGCCTATCATCTCTGGGAAGCGGACGGCAAGCCGCATGGACGCGACGCCGAGTACTGGGAACGCGCCCGGGAGCTCGACGCGATCTCCAGCAACCCGACGGCGGCGCTTCGCCCGATCGAGCAGCCTGAGGTGATGGATCAGGCGGCTTTGCAGGACAATCTGGGCGAGTTTCCCGATCGCGGCGCCGACCAGGGCGAACGCAGGGTGGCGCCGATGACCAAGAAGCAGGTGCGCGCCTCCAGGCGCACCTGATCGCGATTCGGCGCGCGCTCGGAGTCATTGGTTCTCGCAGCTCGTTCCAGGCTCATCGCGGCAAGGCTCGTGGCGAGGGCGACGGCCGCATCCAACTCTCGGCAATCTTCAGCGGGACACGGCGCGTCGTGCCCTGTTCCTGAGGCGTGGGTACGCTATGTCTGTGGCGACAGGAGAGCCGCCAATGGTCGCGATGCCGCCGTGCGATGCTGGAGTGATGTCCCGCCGCGAGGAGATCGTGGCCGCCTTGCGCCGCATCGTGCCGGGCGAGGGCGTCATCGACAGCGAGCGCGAGCGCGCCGCCTATGAGAGCGATGGGCTTACCGCCTATCGTCAACTCCCCTTGGTCGTGGTGCTGCCGAGCGATACCCGGCAGATCTCCGAGGTGTTGCGCTATTGCGCGGCGCAGGGCGTCAAGGTGGTGCCCCGCGGTTCCGGGACGTCGCTGTCCGGCGGCGCGTTGCCGCTCGGCGACGGCGTGTTGCTGGGCCTCGGCAAGCTCAACCGCATTCTCGAGCTCGACTTCGCAAATCGCTGCGCCGTGGTGCAACCGGGTGTCACCAACCTCGGCATCACCCATGCAGTGCAGCACGCCGGCTTTTATTACGCTCCCGATCCGTCGAGCCAAATCGCCTGCTCGATCGGCGGCAACGTGGCCGAGAACTCGGGCGGCGTGCACTGCCTGAAATACGGGCTGACCACCAACAATGTGCTCGGCATCGAGATGGTGCTGATGAACGGCGAGATCGTCCGTCTCGGCGGCAAGTTCCTCGACGCGCCGGGCTATGACCTGCTGGGTGTCATGACCGGCAGCGAGGGCCTGCTCGGCGTCGTCACCGAAGTGACCGTGCGCCTGTTGCGCAAGCCGCCGACGGCGCGGGCGGTGCTGCTCGGCTTCCCCAGCAGCGAGGCGGCCGGCGACTGCGTGGCGGCGGTGATCGCGGCCGGGATCATCCCGGGCGGCATGGAGATGATGGACGGTCCGGCGATCGCGGCCGCCGAGGCGTTCGTCCATGCCGGCTACCCGCTCGACGTCGAGGCGCTGCTGATCGTCGAACTGGACGGCTGCGCGCCGGAGGTCGACCACCTGATCACCCAGGTCGAGCGCATCGCCGGCGAGCATGGCGCGAGCTACGCGCGGGTGAGCCAGAACGAGGACGAACGCAACACCTTCTGGGCCGGGCGCAAGGCGGCGTTCGGCGCGGTCGGGCGCATCTCGCCCGATTATTACTGCATGGACGGCACCATCCCACGGCGCAAGCTGCCGGTGGTGTTGTCGCGGATGCGCGCGTTGTCGGACCAGTACGGCCTGCGCGTCGCCAACGTGTTCCATGCCGGTGACGGCAACCTGCACCCGCTCATCCTCTATGACGCCAATGTGCCGGGCGAGCTGGAGCGCACCGAGGCGTTCGGCGCCGACATCCTGCGGCTGTGCGTCGAGGTCGGCGGCGTGTTGACCGGCGAGCACGGTGTCGGTGTCGAGAAGCGCGACCTGATGGGCGAGATGTTCTCCGAGATCGACCTCAACCAGCAGCAGCGGCTGAAATGCGCGTTCGATCCGGGCGGCCTGCTGAACCCCGGCAAGGTGTTCCCGCGGCTGCACCGCTGCGCCGAGCTGGGGCGGCTGCACGTGCATCGCGGCCAGGTGCCGTTCCCCGACCTGCCGCGCTTCTGAGCCATGACCGAGTTCTGCCCGGCCGATGCCGCCGAGGTGCGCGACGTGGTGGCCTGGGCGATGGCGGAGGAGCAGCCGCTCGAACTCGTGGGCGGCGGCAGCAAGCGGCCGTTCGGGCGCCCGTTGCAGGTGGCGCACGTGCTCGACCTGTCGCGGCTGTCCGGGATCGTGGATTATGAGCCGGCCGAGCTGGTGCTGACCGCGCACGCGGCGACGCCGCTCGACGAGGTCGAGGCAGCCCTCGCGGCCAGCGGACAGCGCCTCGCGTTCGAGCCGCCGGATTGGCGCCGCCTGCTCGGCACCGAGCCGCGCCGGCAGACGATCGGCGGCGTGCTGGCGTGCAACCTGGCCGGACCGCGACGCATCGTGGCGGGGGCCGCGCGCGACCATTTCCTCGGCTTCCACGGCGTCAACGGCCGAGGCGAGCTGTTCAAGGCCGGCGGCCGCGTGGTCAAGAACGTCACCGGCTACGATCTGTGCAAACTGCTGGCCGGCAGCCACGGCACGCTGGCGGCGTTGACCGAGGTCAGCGTCAAGGTGCTGCCGCGGCCGGAGATGACGCGCAGCCTGCTGCTGCTGGGCCTGGATGACGAGGCGGCGGTGCGCGCCATGGCCGAAGCGCTGAACTCGCCGCACGAGGTCTCCGGGGCGGCGCATTTGCCGCTGGGCATTGTGTCGCGCTCCGAGGTGGTGCAGGTCGCGGCGCTCGGGCGGGCGGTGACGGCGCTGCGGCTGGAAGGGCCTGAGCCGTCGGTCGCCTATCGCCTCGACGCGCTGCGCCGGGAGTTCGCGGCGCCGGCGGAGACGCTGGGCGACGCGCCGAGCCTGTCGCTGTGGCGCGAGATCGGCGACGTGACGCTGCTGGCGGGTCACGATGTCGCGGTATGGCGAGTCTCCGTGGCACCCGCGTCAGGAGCCCAGGTGGCCGCGGCCGTGGCCGACCGGATCGCTTGTGTCGCGTTCTACGATTGGGGCGGCGGCCTGCTTTGGCTGGGGGTTGCCGGACAGGACGATTGCGGTGCCGCCGCCGTACGCGCCGCGGTGGCTGGGCAAGCCGGCGGTCACGCGACACTGTTGCGGGCGCCTGAGGCCGCGCGCGCGGCTCAACCGGTGTTCGAGACGCTGCCTGCGCCGTTGGCCGCGTTGTCGGCACGGGTAAAGGCGAGCTTCGATCCGCGCGGGGTGCTAAACCCGGGGCGCATTCACGCCGGGGTGTGAGAGGCCGATGCGGGTCTATGGGATGCGGATGTCGGGGAATTGCTGGAAGGCGGCGCAGATCCTGCGCCAGACCGGCCACGACTTCGAATGGGTGGAGACCGACAGCAACGCCGGCGATACCCGCCGGCCGGAGTTCCTGGCGATCAACCCGAACGGCAAGGTGCCCGCCGTGGTGCTGGACGACGGCTCGGTGCTGGTGGAAAGCAACGCCATCCTGCTGCACTTCGCCCAGGGATCGTCGTGGCTGCCGCCGCCCGGCCTGATCCGGACAAGGGTGCACGAGTGGCTGTTCTTCGAGCAATATAGCCACGAGCCATACATCGCCGTGGCCCGCAACATCGTCTCCTGGCGACGGGACGCGCACCTGCACGCCGAGCGCCTGGCGGACTGCGCCGAACGTGGCGCGCGGGCGCTGGACGTGATGGAGCGCAGGCTTGCGGTCGGCACCTGGCTGGCCGGCGACGCGCCGAGCGTCGCGGACTTGGCGCTGTTCGCCTACACCCATCGCGCCGACGAGGGCGGGTTCGAACTGACGCGCTGGCCCGGTGTGTCGGCCTGGGTCGACCGCGTGGCGGCGTTGCCGGGCGTCACCGAGCTGCCCCGTCCCGAAGCGGTTGTTTGATGGCAGTGCCGTATTGGTCTACACGGTCCGACCGACAGGGGAGCCGACGTCTCATGGCGGTCCTGACTTGGATGAGCGGCGCCACGCTCGCGATGTCCGTCACCATCCTGTTCCGCGTGTTCCCCTGACCCGGCCTTGAGCCTCACGCCACCACCACCCGCATCGGCTGTGCCGCGTCGGTGACGGTGAGGGGGGCCTGTCCGGCCGGGTCGCCGTCCGCCTGGGCCGGGATGTCGGTCGAGACAATGCTGACGTCGTGGGCGCGCAACAGCCTCAGCCCTGGCATTTTCGAGATTAGGTTGAGCGGCAGCGCCGCCCCGTACATCAGCGCCGAGAGCGGGCCGCGACGGTCGAACAATGCCACCGTGAAGCCGCGCTCGGTCGGCGAGGCGCCCGGCGCCAGGGTGTAGCCGCCACCGTAGAGCTGCCCCTTGCTCACGATCACGCTGCCGGCCTCGGTGTCGCGCCCGTCGAGGCTGAGGCGGATCGGCGCGAAGCCGTAGCGGGCCACCTCGCGCAGTCCTTGCAGCACGTAGGCGTTGCGGCCCAGCGCGCGCTTGAGCGGCCCCGACAGGCGATGCACCACCTGCGCGTCGAACCCGGCGCCGATCATCTGCACGAACAGCAGCGGTCCGGAACCATCACGCGCCAGCACCTGCCCGGGCCAGACGATGCGCGTGCGGCCGAACGCCAGGGCGGCCGCCACCGCGGCCGGCGCGAACGGCAGGGCGAGCTCGCGCGCCAGCCCGGTCGCCGTGCCGCGCGGGATGATGCCGAGCCGGCCGGCCGCCCCCGACAGGCCGTTGGCGACCTCGGCGATGGTGCCGTCGCCGCCGGCCGCCACCACCAGCGACTGACCGGATACCGCCGCCGCGCGGGCCAGCTCCGTGGCGTGACCCGGATGCCGCGTCTCGGCGATCTCCAACCGTATCCCGTGCGCCGCGATCAGGTCGAGCACGCGCCACAGCGACTGTGCCCGCCTGCGCCCGGCGGCCGGGTTGAAAATAACCATCATTGACGGGAGACGACTTGCGATACCACTGAACGCCCATCATGCAACGAACGGTGTCACTTGAGCATGAATGTTCAGAGTCGGTCGGACGAGAATAAATTACTGCTGTCGACTGGTGGACGCGGACTGTCGTCTTGGGGGTCACGCAATGTTCATGCCCGAGCGGGGTCCGGCGCTGTAAGCAGGCTTCGGCGGCAGGACCGCCCGACTCGATTTGCGTATTCCGCCACGCACGGCAGGTGCCATGACCGCCTCAGCTTCCCACGGACCCATCGCCCACGGCCCGATCGCCCATGGGTTGACCGGCCGGGAGTTCCGCTTCCGCAGCGTGTTCATCTCCGACGTGCATCTCGGCACTCGCGGCTGCCGCAGTGATTTCCTGGCCGATTTCCTGAGCCGGGTCGGGTGCGAGCAGATGTACCTGGTCGGCGACATCATCGATGGTTGGCGGTTGCGCAAGTCCTGGTACTGGGACGCCGGCTGTGACGAGGTGCTGCGGCTGATCCTCAAGCACGCCCGCGCCGGCGCCGAAGTCACCTACATCCCCGGCAACCACGACGAGATGTTCCGGGGCTGGCTGCCAATGGGGCTCGAGATCGCCGGCATCCGCCTGCTGCGCGAGAGCGTCCATGCCACCGCCGACGGCCGCCGCCTGCTGGTAATGCACGGCGACGAGTTCGACAGCGTGGTGCGCTACGCCAAGTTCCTGGCCCTGCTGGGAGACTGGGCGTACACCACGGCGCTCAGCCTGAACCGCTGGTTCAACCTGGCGCGGCGCAAGCTCGGCTACCCGTACTGGTCGCTCTCGGCGTGGCTGAAGCGCCAGGTCAAGGAGGCGGTCAAGGCGATCGACCGCTTCGAGGCGGCGCTGGCCGGCGAGGCGCGGCGGCGCGGGCTCGATGGCGTGGTGTGCGGCCACATCCACCATGCCGAGATGCGCGAGGTCGGCGGCGTGCTCTACATCAACGACGGCGACTGGGTCGAGAGCTGCACGGCGCTGGTCGAGCATTTCGACGGCCGGCTGGAGTTGCTGGATTGGGCCGAGATGAACCGGCTGTCGTTCCATGCGCCGCGCGGCCTGCCGTCCGCCGCTTCGGATGCCGCCCCGGCCACCGTGGGCTGACCGGCGCGTTCCGCCATGCCGCAGGACTCGCCGCTGTCGGCGGAGCGGGCGCGGCTGCTCGCGATGGGGCCGCTGCCGGCGCGCATCCTGATCGTCTCCGACGCCTGGCGGCCGCAGGTCAACGGCGTGGTGCGCACGCTCTCGACGGTGGCGGGCGAGCTGGCCGCGATGGGCCACACCGTCGAGGTGATCGGCCCCGACCGCTTCCGCACCGTGCCGTTGCCGACCTATCCCGACATAAGGCTGGCGATCCTGCCGCGCCGCAAGCTCGGCCGCATGATCGAGGCGTTCGCGCCGGACGCGCTGCACATCGCGACCGAGGGGCCGCTCGGGCTTGCGGCGCGAGGCTGGGCGAAGCGGCGCGGCTGTGCCTTCACCACGGCGTTCCACACCCGCTTCCCGGAATACGTGCAGGCGCGCACCGGCCTGCCCGCCGCGGCGCTATACCCGGGGTTCCGCTGGTTCCACGCCGCGGGCCAGGGTGTCATGGTCGCCACCGAGAGCTTGCGTGCCGAACTGCGGCGGCGCGGCTTCGAGCGCGTCCGGCCCTGGTCGCGCGGCGTCGACCTCGACCTGTTCCATGCCGACGAGCGCGATCCTTACGATGGGCTGGCCCGGCCGGTGTTCGTCACCATCGGGCGGGTCGCGGTCGAGAAGAACATCGCGGCCTTCCTGGCGCTCGACCTGCCCGGCAGCAAGGTGGTGGTGGGAGACGGCCCGCAGCTCGCGTCCCTGCGGCGCGCGTTCCCGCAGGCGGTGTTCACCGGCCCGCGCTTCGGGGCGGCGCTGTCGCGCAGCTATGCCGGCGCGGACGCATTCGTGTTCCCGAGCCTCACCGACACGTTCGGCCTGGTGATTCTCGAAGCGCTGGCCTGCGGCACGCCGGTCGCGGCATACCCGGTCACTGGCCCCAAGGACGTGCTGGCCGGCGCTCCGGCGCGGGTGGGGGCATTGGATGCCGACCTGCGCGCCGCCTGCCTGCGCGCGTTGGGGGCCGACCGGGACGCCTGCCGCGCCTATGCCGAACGGTTCAGTTGGCGCGGCTGCGCCGAGTTGTTCCTGTCGCATCTGGTGCCGCTGGGCGGCCACTAGGCGGCGTCGCTGCCACTCCCGCCCGCAATGCTGCGGAAAAAAACAGATTTGATCTTCAAAGTGGCTTTCGATTCGGTATGGCAAGTTTTTATTGCGGTTGACTGCGTAGGTGAGAGTATGGCTTGTCTAAATGGAGTTAAAGCTACGGCGGATGCCAGTCTCGAAGTTGGCGATACTCTTTCATACTGAGCGGCAGTGTGCAGGCCGGAGCAAGACATTGCCGATTTGCATCTTGGGAACGATGGCCGGATCGTTGCCACTACACGGATTCTTCGTACGAGTGGCAGCCGTTATGTCGCCGTCTTCCTGAAGTAAAAATCAAAGCCATGGGAATAACATTGAAATCCACTGATTTGCCAGGGCATGTAGCAGAAATTAGGACGATCCTGGACGCGGCAGTGGAAGTCATCGCTGAACAGGGCACCAGCCCATCAACGGCAGACATAATCAGCGTAGCAGGGATTTCTGAAGATACCCTGCGGTCCTACTTCCCGACGAATGTAGAGTTACTTAACTATCTCTACCTCGCTCTTAAGCAAGAGCTATCTTCGGCCACGCTTGCGTCACTTCCAGTCGCCGGCGAACTCCGTGAACAACTTCTCCATGTCTGGAACGTGCGGACGTATTGGGCATTTACCCAGCCCGCCAAACGTCTGACCCTTGCGCAGCTAGCGGTGTCGAATCAGATCACGGCCGAAAGTCGCTCCAAGGGTGCTGAAGGTTCCGCAAAGGTTCTGGCCCTGCTCACCGAGGCGAGCAGGCTCAAGCCGTCCAACAGCGCTCAGCCGCTGTTTGCCGGCGTGCAGATGGAAGCGATGGGCAGGGCGACGGTGGAACTCATGGCGGCGAAGCCGGACCGAGCGCACATATTTTGCGCTCAAGGCTTCGAGGCGCTTTGGTCCGCCCTCACCGAAGCTCGCGTGCCGGCTGGCTCGCCCCTCAACTAACCTCGAACGAAAGCTGGGCTATCCCGGGATCGTGGCCGAGCCGACGCCATCGAGCGACAGGCCACGACGTGCAGGCATGGGGTATGCCGGTCGCACGCATCGCCCCGGGCGTCCGGTTGCGGCTACCCGGCGCGCCATGGCGGCGAAGGCGTCGAACACGCGGCGCATCTGCGGCGGCTTGTACGGGTGCAGCGCCGGCGAATCGAGCAGGTGAATGATCGCCGCGATATCCGCCTCGAACACCAGCAGGCGGCCGTCCGGGGTCTCGCCGCAATCGATCGAGCAGTGGTCGAAGCCGAGCGCGGCGGCCACCGCGGCCAGGGCCGGGCCGTGACGGCGGGCGAACCCGTCGTCGAACTCCGCCATGGCGCGCGCCTCCTCCGCCCGCTTCTCGGCGCTCGCCGCCATTCCGGCGTTCAGGTAATGCACCATCCAGTGCGACGAGACGGCCATGTGGCACAGCCAGGCACGCCGTTCGATGAACGCCACGCGGTATTTGCGGAACCGGCCGTCGGCGGCGCGGTAGTCGACGAATTCGGTCAACACGAAGGCCGGGCCGCCCTGCAGCACCAGGTAGTCGCGCAACGCGGCCGCGTCCCGCACCAAGGCGAGGCCGCTGCCGGCGTGCGAGTGCAGCGGGCGGATCAGCATCGGAAAGCCGCCCTCCGGCAGCACCCCGCTCACGACCTCTTCGCGCGAGGCCACGATCGCGTCCGGGCTGCACACCCCGGCAATGCCGGCGAGGCGTCGCGCCAGCGCGTCGCGCGACAGCACGCCGAGCGATGCCGGGTCGTTCAGCGCCGGCCGTGGCCAGGCGCGGAACAGGCGGCACAGCCGGTCGTGCTCGGGCGCGTCTGCCTCGCTCACGGCGAAGAACGCGACGTCATGGTCGGGCACCGCGTCCGGCAGCGCGCGGTCCGGTAGCAAATACAGCAGGTCGAGCCGGATGTCGGCATGGCCGGTGATGAAGTCGAGCGGGGTGTTCACCATCAGGTCGCCGGGCGCGACCAGCGCCAGCATCCGCACCTGCCGTCCGCCGGGCGCGGGACCGGCCACGCGGTAGAGCGGACCGTGGTCGAGCGCCGCGCGTTGCAGCGCCAATGCCTCGTCGCGGCGGAACGACAGCGCGCAGGCGACCGCGCGGTCGTAGCCGGGCGCCGCCGCCTCCGTCCCGGCGCGTGCCACGTGCTCCAGGAGCGCGAGCAGGCCGGCACCCTCGAACGCCAGCGCCGCGAGCGCGGCCGTCCCCAGCACGGTTGGCGGCACGCACGCCTCGGTCAGCACCGGCAGCCGCTCCGGCATCCCGCCGCTCCATGCCCGTCCGAGCGGCAGCCTGACAGGCACCGGTTAACGACCCGTTCAGCCCAGCGCCGCGACCGTCGCGCGCAACTCCTCAGGGCGCGCCGCCAGCCGGTCCGCGCCGGCCAGCTCGCCGGGCGCCGCGTAGCCCCAGGCGACGCCGATGCTGGCGACGGCGTTGGCGCGGGCGGCGTCGATGTCGTGGTGGCGGTCGCCGACCATGGCGGCGCGTGCGCGGTCGATGCCGTGGCGCGCGAGCACGTGGCGCAGCAGCACAGCCTTGTCGTCGAACGCGCCGCCCTCGACGGCGCCGTGGATGCCCGCGAAACGCGAGGCCAGCCGCAGCCGTCCGAGGATGGCGCGCGCGAACGTCTCGCGCTTGCTGGTGACGACGAACAAGGGTTGGCCGGCCAGCGTGTCGAGTGCCGCCACGATGCCGGGGAACGGCGTCGCGGCCAGCACGCCATGCCTCCCGTAATCCTCGCGGTAGAGCCGGGCGGCCAGCGTCACCCGATCGTCGTCATAGGGTGCCAGGATGCGGCCGATCGACTGCTCCAGCGGTGGGCCGACCGCCCAGGTGTAGTCGGCGCCGGCCTGCGGCTGATGGCCGAGGCCGCGCAGCATCGCCTCCAGGCTGGCCGCGATGCCGGACCGGCTGTCGATCAGCGTGCCGTCGAGGTCGAACAGCAGGGTCCGCGTCATGCGTCGTCCCGATAGGTCTCGCGCGGCCAGCGCCGGTGCAGCCAGAGCCAGTCCTGCGGCTGGGCGCGTATCCAGGCCTCCAGCCGGTCGTTGATCGCCTGGGTCAGCGCCGCCATGTCGGCGGCGCGGTCGCCGGTGTCGGGCATCGGCAGCGGCGCCTCGACCGACGCCAGGATCCGCGCGGGACCGAGGCGGCGGCAGAACGCCGGCACCAGCAGCGCGCCGGTGCGCAGCGCCAGCGCCGCCGCGGCGGGTGCCGTCATCGCGACGTGGCCGAACAGACGCGACGGGATGCCGTCGTTCATCTTCTGGTCGATCAGCAGCACCAGCCGGCCGCCGCCGCGCAGGTGTCCGAGCGCCTGCCGCGCCCCGGTGGCACCCTTCGGGAACATCCGCATGGTGCCGAACGCGCCGGCGACGCGCAGCCGGGTGATCATCGCCTCGAGATACGGGTTGGGGCCGGCGCGATAGACGGTGGCGAGCGGGATGCCATGCGCAGTCGACGCGCGCGCCAGCATTTCCCAGTTGCCCAGATGCGCGGTGACGAGGATCACCGGGCCGGGATGGTTCGTCACCAGGTCCGCATGGGCCTCGCCCGCCACCGCCCAACCGGCACCGGACTCGCTGCGGGACAGGCGGTCGAGCTGGGTGATCTCGGCGGTGGTGCGGCCCAGATTGTCCCATACGCCGCGCACGATCCGCAGGCGCGCCGCGCGGTCCAGCTCCGGCATCGCGAGGCGTAGGTTGCGGTCGGCAACCCGCGACACCGGCAGCAACGGCCCGACCGCCCGCGCCACCGCGCCGCCGAAATTGGAGGCCGCGACCGGCGACAGGCGGCGCAGCCCGGTCACGACCAGGCCCAGCAGCGCCGCCTCGGCCCGCCACCGCAGGTCGCGCAAGGTCACGCGAGGCGGTCCAGCAACGCCTCGACCGCGGCGGGCGCCCGCCACGCGAGCCGCACGTCGAAGCGGATCACCCGCGCGCGGAACTCCTCCGGCAAGCGCACGAAATCCTTTGCGGTCGTGACCAGGCGGGCGTCGAGCGCCGCGGCGTCACGGCGCAAGGCGTCCAGCTCGCCGGGGTCGTAGCGGTGGTGGTCGGCGAACGAACGCGTGGCCAGGATCGACGCGCCGGCGCGGCGGAGCGAGGCGAAGAACTTCTCCGGCCGTCCGATCCCGGCGAACGCCAGCACAGGCTGCCCGGTCATCGCGGCCTGCGCCTCCATCTCGGCGCGCAGCACCGGCAACCCGGGCGGCAGTCGCGCCAGCGCCCCGGCGGCATCGGCGCCGATCAGCAC
>CAXTVL010000010.1:0-8987 GCA_964247515.1 uncultured Acetobacteraceae bacterium
TCGGCGGGTGCTGGCGGCCAAGATCGCCGCCGAGGCCGCCCCGTGCTCGACCTAGTCCCATGCCGGACCTAGCCGTAGGCCCGTGCCGGGTCGACGCCATCGTGGACGAGGCGTCCGACGTCAAGTCGTTCCACCTGGTCCCACAGGATGGCCAGGGGCCGGTGCCCACGCCGGGCTGCCACCTCGAGGTGCTGCTCGGTCCCGGGATGACCCGGCACTACTCCGTGCTCAACGGACCCGGCGAACGCGACGGCTACTGGATCGCCGCGAAGCTGGACGCGCGATCGCGCGGCGGGTCACGGACGTTGTACGAGAACGTCGCGGTCGGCCGCACGATCGAGGTCGCGGCGCTGCGGAACAATTTTCCGCTGCGGCCCGCGGCCACGCACCACCTGCTGCTCGCGGGCGGCATCGGGATCACGCCGCTGCTGTCGATGGCGCGCGCGCTGCACGCGGCGGGCAAGAGCTTCGCGTTGCGCTACTTCGGCCGCTCGCCCGAGGCGGCCGCGTTCCGCGACGCGCCGCAGCGGGAAGGCTTCGGCGACAGCGCCTCGGTGCTGCTGGGGCTGAGCCCGGCGCAGACCGCCGACCACCTGGCGCAGGCGCTGGCGGGCACCTCGCCGGGCACGCATTGCTACGTCTGCGGCCCGGCAGGTTTCATGGACAGCGCGCTGGCCGAAGCGGCGCGAAGGCTGCCCGCCGAGGCGATCCATCGCGAGGTGTTCGGCGCGGCGACGCCAGTGGACGCGGCGCCAATGGACGCGGCGGCAGACCGGCCGTTCGTCGTGCGACTGGCGCGCGGCGGCAAGGACGTGCCCGTGCCGGCCGGGGTGTCGGTCGTGGCGGCGCTCGCCGCGGCGGGCGTGGCGGTGCCGGTCAGTTGCGAGCAGGGCGTTTGCGGCACCTGCATCACCCGCGTGCTGGACGGCGAACCCGACCACCGCGACAGCTTCCTGATGGATGACGAGCGCGCGGCGGGCGACGCGATCGCCTTGTGCGTGTCGCGCGCCCGCTCCGCGCTGCTCGTGCTGGATTTGTAGTCGATGCGGGGAGGAGTGCGGTGAGCACGACGGCGCTCGAACCCGGCGTCGTGCGCGCGCTCGCGGGCGAGCTGCACGAGGCCGAGCGCAGCCGCACGCAAATCCGCCAGTTCAGCCTGCGCCATCCCGCGATGACGGTCGCCGACGCCTATGCCGTGCAGGCCGCCTGGGTGGCGGCCAAGCTGGCCGAGGGGCGCCGCGTCGTCGGGCACAAGATCGGCCTGACCAGCCGGGCCATGCAGATGGCGGTCGGCATCGACCAGCCGGACAGCGGCGCGCTGCTGGACGACATGGTGTTCGCCGAAGGCGCCGCGATCCCGCACGAGCGCTTCATCGTGCCCCGGGTGGAGGTGGAGCTGGCCTTCATCCTGGGCCGGCGCCTGCAAGGCCCGGGCGTCACCATCTTCGACGTGCTGGCCGCGACCGACTGGGTGGTGCCGGCGCTCGAGATCATCGACGCCCGCATCCACCAGGTCGACCCGCAGACCAAGGCGACCCGCCGGGTGGTGGACACCATCAGCGACAACGCCGCCAACGCCGGCATCGTCATGGGCGGCCGGCCGGGCCGCCCGGACGCCGTCGACCTGCGCTGGGTCGCGGCGCTGCTGACCCAGAACGGCGCCATCGAGGAGACCGGCGTCGCCGCCGGGGTGCTGAACCACCCGGCCAACGGGATCGCCTGGCTCGCCAACCGGCTGGGGCCGTTGGGCACCGCGCTGGAGCCGGGTCAGACCGTGTTGGCGGGCAGCTTCACCCGGCCGGTCTATGTCAAGGCGCATGACGTGCTGCACGTCGATTACGGCGCGCTGGGGACGATCTCGTGTCGGTTCTCGTGACATGAGGCCCGACCGCCACAAGAACAACCGCCACAAAAAGATCAGCAAGGGAGATCGGACATGAACCCGGTGTGGAACGACAATCGCCTGAAGCTCGGCATCTTCTGCACCAACGGCCGCGGCGCCGCGCAGACGCTGGTGCCCGAGGCCGGCCAGACCGACTGGGCGAAGTCGGTCGAGACGGCGCGCATCGCCGACCGTGCCGGCTACGAGGCGATCGTGCCGTACGCGCGCTGGAAGGGCTACGTGGACGCCAAGCCGGAGCACCCCAGCGGCGAGGTCATGGACCCGTTCACCTGGGCCGCCGGCATCGCCCAGGCGACCAGCCACGCGGCCGTGTTCTCGACCTCGCACGCGCCGACGCTGCACCCAATCGTGGTGGCCAAGCAGGGCGCCACCGTCGACCTGATCTCCGGCGGGCGGTTTGCCCTGAACGTCGTCTGCGGCTGGAACACGCCGGAGCTGGAGATGTTCGGAGCACCGCTCAAGGAGCACGAGCAGCGCTACGACCACCTGACGGAGTGGCTGTCGATCATCGAGCGCCTATGGCGCGAGCACCAGGCGTTCGATGTGGACGGGCAGTTCTTCAAGGTACGGAGCGGGGTATCGCTGCCGAAGCCGCTGCAGCAGCCTCGGCCACCGATCATGAACGCCGGCGGCTCCGACCGCGGCCGGCGCTTCGCCTGCGAACACGCCGACATGTGCTTCGTGATCCTGAAATCGGACCGGCCGGAGCAATGCGCCGAGGAGATCGCGTCGTACAAGCGCATTGCCTGGGAAGAGTTCGGCCGCAGCGTGCAGGTCTGGACCCACACCTACGTCGTGCAGCGAGACACCCAGGCGGAAGCCGACGCCTACCTGCACCGTTTCGCGGTCGAGTTCGAGGATACCGAGAGCGTCGATGCCTGGCTGCACAAGCAGTCTGTGCCGGAGGCGGCGCTGCGCGCCATGCGGCTCCGTTTCGCGGCCGGCTCGGGCGGCTTCCCGCTGGTGGGCACCGCGCCGCAAATCGCCGACCGCCTGCACATGCTGGCCGATGCCGGGCTCGACGGCGTGCTGCTCACCTGGGTCGACTACGTCGACGGCCTGAACCGGTTCAATCGCGATGTCCTGCCGGAGTTGGAGTCGCGCGGGCTGCGCGCGCCGTTCGTGGCCGAGCGGCGGGCCACGGCCGCGTGACGGCCGGCGGTGCCAGGGGTGTCCGGCGATCCCCGCGCACGCCGGGCGGCCGCAAGTACCGCCGTCGGCACCGGACGACAACCACTCTTTATTGTGGCGTCACCACGGCGGGGAACGAGTTCTTGATTGGGCTCATGCCGACCGCACGGGAGGCGGTGCCGGTTGCGGTCGGCGCCTCGTTCTTGTTCGCGACCAGCGGTGGCGGCGTGCAGTGGGGCGTGGCCGCGGCGGTGATGATGCTGGGCACGTTGCCGCCGCTGGTGGTCGGGCTTCGCGAGCCCCTCGATCGTGGCGACCCGCTTCCCTGCGCCGCCACGGCGAGCGTCAGGCACGAGAGCACCCGCTCACCGTCGACATGCACGGTGCAGGCGCCGCACAGCCCCTGGTCGCAGCCCTTCTTCGAGCCGGTCAGGTGGATGTGCTCGCGCAGCCCGTCGAGCAGCGTGGCCCGCGTGTCCATGCTGAGCCGATACTCGTGGTCGTTGATCGCGAGCACCGTCTCCGACCGGCCGCCCACCGGCGGCGGCGCCGAGCAACGCCCTGCGGCTCGGTCCTCGTGTCTGGTCACTCATGCCGATCTCCTGCGTCGATCGCGTCGAGCCATGCCGTCACCCTGGCCGCCGGCCGGTCGCCGGCCGGTCCGTCCCGGCCATGACCCGGCCCGGCACCATGCGGGCGAGGACGCCGTCGCGCCACAGGTAGTGATGCGCCAGCGCGGCGCTGGCGTGGAAGGCAGCCAATCCGAGCATGATGTTGGCGGCGAGGCCGTGCCATTGCGTGATCGGCCGGCGCCACGCCAGGTCGCCGATTTGCGGCAGGCTCGTCACGTCGAAAAGGTTGTAGCCACGCACGAAGGCGTTGACGACGCCCAACGCCACGACCGTGAACAGCAGGACGTACAGCAGGTAATGGGTCGCCTTCGCGAGCGCGTGCAGCGGTCCGGCATCGGCGGCCGGCAGCCTGCGGCCGCCGGAGCTGCGCCAGACGACCCGCCAGGCGACCACGCCGGCCAACGCGAAGCCGAGCAGCACATGCAGCGACCAGTAATCCGTATTGACCGTCCCGTCGGGAAACCAGTCGGCGGTCTGGCCGCTGATCCAGAGCAGGATCACCGAGGCGGCGGTAATCCAATGCAGCGCGATCGTGGTGCGGTCGTAGGCTCCGGCTTGCTCTCGTGCCAACGCCATCTGTTCGCCCCTTCGAGATGCTGATCCTCGGCGAACACGATAGGCAGGCGAGAGTGCATCAGGAGAATCGATTTCCAGTATGTCGCGCCATCCGACGGCGCCATGTGGACACCGACGTCACGTGCCGAGAGCGAAGCTGACCAGCGATGCCTCGTCCTTGCGCACCACCTCGGCCTCGAGCAGCGAGCCGCAGTCCCGACACAGGTGCTCGCGCAGTTCCAGCTCGGCATGGGTGCGGATGTGCGGGCCGTAGCTCGCGGGCGGCACGCGGCGGGTTTGCGCCGCCTGCTTCCAATCGCCGGCGACCGGGCCCAGATCGCAGCCGCACGAGCAGGCGAACCGCTCGCCCCGGACCTCGATGTCCCCGCTTGCCGCCGGTCGCGCCGGAGCCGTGCCGAGGCGCTGTGCGCGGATCGTGCCGCGCTGCCGCTCAGTCGCTGCGGCGTCGACTTGCCCGTCATGGCCGAACGCCACGCCGTAAGTCTCGCCGGCGGCGCGCCGGCTCACATGGCCGTCGATCACGTCGACGCGCACCGCCTCGGGCTCGCGCTTCAGCGGGTCGCCGAAGCCGCCGCCGCCCTGGAAGGCATAGCCCAGGACGTCGCGGCTGCTCAGATGCAGCCGGCCGGGCTTCGGCCCCAGTTCCTCGACGCCGCTCGCCAGCATCTCCTCCAGGTTGCTCGCCAGGCCCACGACGACCTCGCCGTCGACGGCGCCGCGACGGACGAAGTTGCGCCCGCACGAGCCCGGTAGCCCGCCCGCCTGCCCGGTCGAGTTCGGCACCTCGATGCCGTGGCCCACCAGCATGGCGGCGATGTCGTCGGTCCCGTACGGCACGATCGCGACCGACGTGCTGGTGCCGCCGCGCATCCGGCCGGGGCCGCCGGTGTCGGGCACGAACGCGCGGTAGAGATACAGGAACGGCCCGCCCGCCTCGGCCGCCTCGACGTTGGCGATCGAGGGCCGCGGCACGCAATGGTCGCCGGAGCCGTTCAGCCCGTCATGGTCGACGAAGGCGCCGCCGCCGCCCGCCGTGGCGTCGAGCAGGAAGGTGCCGAACGGGCCGCCGTCGCGGTCGCGGCCGGACAGCGTCATCACCGTCATGTGGCCCTTGGTGACGCCCTGGCCCTCGGTCGCGTATTTCGGCGACAACGCCACCATCCGCGAGACGGCGGTGACGACCACGTTCTGCACGATCCAGGCGGTCGAGATGGTGGCGCCGGAGACCGGCGCAGGCCGCGTCGCGTTGCACAGGATGCCCTCCGGCGCCACGAACTTGATGACGCGCATGATGCCGTCGTTCCAGCGGAAGGTCGGCGCCAGGATCGGCAGCAGGCCCGCGAACGCCGCGCCCTTCATGCCGGAGCCGGTGCAGTTGATGAAGCCGGGCGCCTGCGGCGAGGTGCCGGTCATGTCGACCGTGAGGCTGTCGCCTCGCTTGGCGACGGCGACGCAGACGCGGTACAGCGCGTTGCTGTGGCCGTCGTGCTCGATGTAGTCGCGCGCCCGGAAGACGCCGTCCGGCAGCTCGGACAGGGTCTGCCGGAGCTGGCGCTCGGTGGTCGCGATCTCCTCGCGCATGATGGCCTCGACCTCGGCCGGGCCGTAGCGGCGCATCAGCTCGCCCAGCCGGCGGACCGCCACGTTGTTGGCGGCGATCATCGCCTTGAGGTCGAGGCCCAGCACCTCCGGCAGCCGGGTCATGCCCATGATCATCTGCCACAAATCCTGGCGCAGCGTGCCGCCCTCGACCAATTTGATGCCGGGCAGCAGCATCCCCTCCTGCTGGATCTCGGTGGCGCCCAGCGCCCAGGAGCCGAAGCTCATGCCGCCCACGTCCAACTCGTGCGCGCAGGAGCCGGCCCAGGCGACGTGGCGGCCCTCGTGGAACACCGGCGCCACCACCGACATGTCCGGCTGGTGCAGGCCGCCGCGATACGGGTCGTTGAGGATGAACATGTCGCCCTCGCGGATGCCCGGGTTGTCCGAGAAATGCTCGATGATCGAGCGGATCACGGTCGACATGGTGCCGGTGTGGAAGATCACCTGCGGACCCATGGTCACGATCGAGCCGTCGGCCAGATAGAGGCCGTTGTTGAAGTCGGTGGCGTCCGTCACCACCGGCGAGCCGGAGACGGATTTGAGCGTGATCGCCTGCTCCTCGGTGATCGCCTGCAGCTTGTTGCGCACCACCTCGAAGGTGATCGGGTCGATCTTCACGGCATGGTCGGGCATGTCAGCTTCGCTCCCGCGGCTCGATGGTGATGTTGCGGCTGGCGTCGACGCTGGCGGTCTGGCCCTGGGCCACGAACACCGACGTCTCGGGATGCTCGATCACCGCCGGGCCGTCGATGCGCGCCCCTCGCGACAGGTCGCGCCAGTCGTGGACCTCGGCGCGCATCCAGGCGTCGGCGACCGGCTCGAATATCTGGCGATGGCTCGGGACGCGGTTGCCGGCGCCATGGCTCACCGCGATCTCCGGGCGGTGCGAGCGGCCGAACGCCTCGACGCGCACGTTGGTGAGCTCGATGCCGGCCTCGCGGAACGCCGAGCCTTTCCCGTAGACCTGTTCGTAGCTCGCCTCGAAACGGTCGACCAGGGCGCGCAACGCCGGCTCGGTGAACGGGCGTTCCGGCACCGGGATCACCAGATCGTTGGTCTGGCGCCGGTAGCGCATGTCGACCGCGCGGACGATCTGCACGTCGGCCGGCGCCACCTGGGCGCGCCGCATCGCTTCAAGACAGTCCTGCTCGGGCTGCGCGAAAGCGCCCTCGATCTGGGCGGCGTCGAGCCCGTGCCAGGTCGGCAGCGTGCCGCCGCCGCCGCGCAGCAGGAGCGAGCGCTCGCTCGAATACTGCACGTCGGCCGCCAGCGCCCCGAACGCCGAGTGCGCCATCGACGTCACCGGGACCACCATCTTCGGCACTCCGAGTTCGGCACCGTAGCCGGCGCAGTGGACCGGGCCGGCGCCGCCATAGGCGAAGATCACGAAGTCGCGCGGGTCGTGGCCGCGACCGATGGTCACTTCGCGCAGCGTGTCGGCCATCTGCGAGTCGACGATGCGGCGGATGCCGGCCGCGGCCTGCTCGGTCGAGAGATTGAGCGGGCGCGCCACCTGCTCCTCGATGGCGCGCGCCGCGGCGTCGCGGTCGAGCCGCATCTTGCCGCCGAGGAAGGTCGCCGGGTCGATGATGCCGAGCACCACGTCGGCGTCGGTGACGGTGGCGCGGGTGCCGCCGCGCCCGTAGCAGACCGGGCCGGGCCGGGCGCCGGCGCTGTCCGGCCCCACCTTCAGCAGCCCGTCGACCACGCGCGCGATCGAGCCGCCGCCGGCGCCGATCGAGCGCACCTCGACCATCGGGGTCGCGATGTGGAAGCCGCCCGCCTCGTGGTTCTTGGTGGTGAGCGGCTTGCCGTCCACGACGATGGCGACGTCGAACGAGGTGCCGCCCATGTCGGTCGCGATGATGTTGTCGTAGCCGAGCCGCTTGCCGACATGCACCGAGCCCATGACCCCGCCGGTCGGCCCCGACATCACCAGCGTCACCGGCCGGCGCGCCGCCTCCGCCACCGGCATCACGCCGCCGGCCGAGTTCATGATCGAGAACGCGCCGGCGAAACCCCGGTCGCGCAGCATCTGCTCGATCCCGCCCAGGTAGGAGACCACCTTGGGCGCCAGGTACGAGTTGAGTGCCGTGGTGGCGGTGCGCTCGTACTCGCCGATCACCGGCGCCACGTCCACCGACAGGCTGAGATAGGCGTGTGGCGCCAGTTCGCGGATGATCCGCCCGGCGCGGCGCTCGTGGTCGGCGTTGCGGAACGCCCACAGGAACGCCACCGCGAAGGTCTCCACGCCGGCGTCGAGCAGCCCGCGCACCGCTTGGCGCACGCCGTCCTCGTCGAGCTCGATCAGCACCCGCCCGGCAGCGTCCACCCGCTCGCGGACCTCGCGGACGAAATGCGGCGGCACGATCGGCACTGGGCTGCGCCGGCGCGAGTACCAGGTCAGCCGGTCGGCTGGGACGCCGGCGGTGAACCCCATCAGCCGTTGCAGCGACAGCGTGCTGCCGAAGCCGCGCGTCGCGAGCAGGCCGGTGCGCGCCCCGGTGCGCTCGATCACCGCGTTGGTCGCCTGCGTGGTGCCGTGGCCGAACGTGCTGACCCGCGCCAGCAGCTCCTCGACCGACAGCCCCTTCTGCGCGCCCGCGTCCCGCAGCGCGTTGAACACGCCGACCTCGAGTTCCCCCGGCGTGGACAGCGCCTTGGTGGTGCTCAGTTCGCCGGAATCGTCGAGCAGGATGAGGTCGGTGAACGTGCCGCCGATGTCCACGCCAAGATACATCGCTTCCCCCGCAGATCTTCGTGGCCGGCATCGGACCATGGCGGCATCCGCCGGCGCGCGTCGGATCCGTTACAGCTTCGGCCGCCGATCCATGGCATCGGAAATCGTCGCCTGGCTATTCCGCCGGACTATAGCGTGGCGTCTGGCGTAGGCCGGCCTTCGCGATGCCGTATCGACGCTGGTTATAGCGATGCCGCAACTTGGCATTGGACAGCCGGCCGAGCCGACGCGAAGTTGCAGCGTGCAGCGGACGGAGATGCGGCCATGGATGTTGAGGACAGCGTCGACGTCCGCGCGTTGGCCGGCGTGGCCGGTCGGGTGGTCATCGTCACGGGCGCCGGGCAAGGCATCGGCCGCCGCTTCGCGACGGCGCTGGCGCAGGCTGGCGCGGTCCCGGTGATCT
>CAXTVL010000010.1:8997-13548 GCA_964247515.1 uncultured Acetobacteraceae bacterium
CGCGCCGCGCGCGACGCGGCGCGCGGGCAGGCGGTCGCCGACGAGATCACCGCCGCGGGCGGCCGTGCCCTTGCGGTCGCGACCGACGTGGCCGACCCGGAATCGGTGGCGGCGATGGCGGCGGCGACGCTGGACGCGTTCGGCCGCATCGACGTGCTGATCAACAACGCCGGCATCTTCTCCACCCTCGCCATGCGCCCGTTCGAGGAGATCCCGCTGGCCGAGTGGGAAGCGGTGCTGCGGGTCAACGTCACCGGTGCCATGCTGTGCGCCCGCGCGGTGACGCCGGCGATGCGCCGCGCGCAATGGGGGCGGATCATCAACATGTCGTCGGGCAGCATCCTGCTCGGCCGGCCGAACTACCTGCACTACACCACGTCGAAGGCGGCGCTGGTCGGCATGACCCGTTCGATGGCGCGCGAGCTGGGCCGTGACGGCATCACCGTCAACGCGATCCTGCCGGGCGCGGTGGAGACCGAGATCCCGCGCCAGACGGTGACGCCGGAGCAGCGCGCCCGCATCACGTCGCTGCAATGCGTGCCGCGCGCCCAGGTGCCGGACGATTTGGTGGGCGTGGTGCTGTTCCTCGCCTCCGAGGGTTCCGCCTTCATGACCGGCCAGTCGCTCAACCTCGACGGCGGCGCCACGCATCTCTAGCGATCCGCTTTGCGAGGACCCGACATGACGCTGCACCTCACCATCGCCTGCCGGCCATACGACCGCGTCGCCGCGCTGATGACCGGGGGCGTTCGGGTCGAGGGCTGCGACGTGACGCTGCTGCCGCTCGGCGCCGAGGAGATCTTCAGCCGCGCCTACGCCCGCGCCGAGTTCGACGTGACCGAGCTGTCGATGAGCAGCCACATCGTCACCACCGAGCGCGGCATCTCGCCTTATGTCGGCATCCCGGTGTTCGTCTCGCGAATGTTCCGGCACTCGGCGATCTACGTCCGCACCGACCGCGGCATCGAGGCGCCCTCCGATTTGCGCGGCAAGACGTTGGGTGTCCCGGAATACCAGATGACGGCGGCGCTGTGGGTGCGCGGCATGTTGTCGGACGAGCACGGCGTCCGCTCCGAGCAGGTCGCCTGGCGGACCGGGGGGCTGCTGCAACCGGGTCGGCGCGAGAAGTTCGGCCTGACATTCGCGGCCCCGTTCGACGTGCGCCCGATCGCGCCCGAGCAGACGCTCGACGCGCTGCTGGCGGGTGGCGAGCTCGACGGCATCGTGAGCGCCCGGCCGCCGGCCTGCTTCCTGTCCGGCGCTGCCCCGGTGCGGCGGCTGTTCACGGATTTCGTACCGGAGGAGCAGGCGTATTTCCGCCGCACCGGCCTGTTCCCGATCATGCACCTGATCGGACTGCGCCGCGACCTGCACGAGCGCCATCCCTGGCTCGCCTCCTCGCTGTTCAAGGCGTTCGCGCGGGCCAAGGCGGCCTGTTACGCCGCGATCGAAGACGACAACGCGCTGCAGATCACCCTGCCCTGGTCGTTGCAGGCCTACGCGAAGACCCGCGCGCTCATGGGGGCCGATTTCTGGCCGTACGGCACGACCAGGAATGAGGCCGCGCTGGCCGCCATGGTGCGCTACTCGCGCGAGCAGGGACTGACGCAAGGCGTCGAAGACTTCCGCGCGCTGTTCGCGCCCTGCGACGAGGCGCCCGCCAGCGTGTAGCGGACGCCTCTCGCGGGCGGTCAGCCGGCCGTCGCGAGGCGGCTGCCGCGCGGCTCCGCCAGCGATTCGAGCGCCGAGCGCGCGTCGACCGGGAGCCACCACGGCTTGAGCGACAGGTCGCGCGCGATCAGCCCCGCCGTGATGTAGCCGGCGCCGCCCGAGACGCCGCCGCCCGGGTGCGCGCCCGATCCCGCGTTGTAGAAGTTGGGGATCGGCGTGCGATAGCCGAAATGGTTGTACATCACCTGCTCGGCGTTGAACGTGCCCATCATGAAGTCGCCCTTGCGCATGTTGGGCAGTTCCACGACGTATTCCCGCGCCGTGTAGACGTGCCGCGCCAGCACGTTGTCGCGGGTCATGTTCGGGCTGTAGCGCGACCATTTCTCCAGGATGCGCTCGGCAAACTCGGCCTTGAAGCGCTCGTAGTCGTCGCCGTAGGCCGAGATGTCCGGGTGCTCGGGCATGATGTGCCAGGCATAGGTGGTGGCGCGGCCGGGCGGCGCCTGGCTGGGATCGATCTCGCTGAGTGCCCCGGAGCCGAACTGCACGATCTTGGGCACCTCGCCGCGCTGCACGTCCTCGAACGCGGCGGTCAGGTCGCCCATCGTCTCGGCGCCGATGCTCCATTTCAGGGTGCGGCGGATGTTGGGGTCGAACGCCTCGGCGTGGAAGCGCGGCGTCTCCTTCAGCGCCAGGTGCAGGCCGAACAGCGTCCAGCTCGAATACTGGAAGCCTTCGAGCTTGGCCGCGTAGCTGGCCGGGAGCTGGTCGCGCCCGATCAGGCCCTCGAACGTCTGGTGGACGTCGAGCGTGCTGGCGACGAACTGGCCGGCGCGCACCGTGCGCCCGTCGGCGAGCTCGATGCCGGTGGCGCGCCCGCCCTCCAGCACCACGCGCTCGATCGCGACCTGTGGCTGGTAGGTGCCGCCGGCGGCGATGAAGGTCTCCATCAGCCCGCGCGCCAGGTTGAACGAGCCGCCCTTGCAGAGCTGGTAGCCGCTCTCCAGGTCGAACGCACGGATCACGCTGCCCATCGGGCTGGTCTTGGACAGCGTGTCGGTGAGCCAGGTGCCGAACAGGCTGAGCTTGAACAGGAACAGCAGTCGCACGTGCTCGTTCTCGAACAGCTCCTGCACCACGTCGAGCGGCTGGCGCAGCGTCATGCCCAGGAAGTCGCGGCCCATCTGGGTGCGCGACAGCAGCGCGTCACGCTCGGCGCGCGACAGCGGCTCGCTGAACCGCTCCGGCATGAAGATCTCGCGCGTCATCCGCTCGGCGACGTGGTTCCATTCGCGGAAGGTCTCGGCGTCGCGGCGGCTGAACCGCGCGATGTTGGCGCAGGTCTCCTCGAGGTCGCGGCCGAACACCAGCGCCGTGCCGTCGAGGTGCGGCTGCGCGAACTCGTAGCGCGGCGTGATGTACTCGACCTTGTCGCGCAGGCCGAGGTCGGCGAACCAGGGCGTGTCGCTGATGTGGAAGTGGTTGATGCTGTGCAGGTTGTGGTGGAAGCCCGGCAGCGTCACCTCCTCGGTGGCCAGGCCGCCGCCGTAGCGCAGCCGGCGGTCGACCACCAGGATGTCGAGGCCCTGGCGGGCGAGGTAGCTGCCGAGCACGAGGCCGTGGTGGCCGGCGCCGACGATGATGCCGTCGTACGAACGGTCGAGCGGAAGCGGCATGGGAAGTTCCTTGGTTCGCTCGGCCGCGTCAGGCGCGCAGCCGGATGTGGATGTTCTTCTCGCGGGTGAAGGCGAGCAGTTCCTCGAGGCACTCCTCGCGCCCGATGCCGGACTGCTTGAAGCCGCCGAACGGCGCGCCGGGGAAGTGCTTGCTGACGTCGTTGACCCACACGTAGCCGGACTGCACGGCGCGCGCCGTGCGGTGCGCGGCTTGCAGGCTCTCGGTCCAGATCGAGCAGGTCAGGCCGTACTCGACGCTGTTGACCTCGGCGATCATGGTGTCCTCGTCGTGCCAGCGCAGCACCGAGAGGATCGGGCCGAACACCTCCTCGCGGGCGATGCGCATCGACTGCCGGACGTCGGTGAAGACGGTCGGCTCGACGAAGCAGCCGCGCGCCAGCGCCGGGTCGTCCGGCCGCTTGCCGCCGCACAGCAGCGTCGCCCCGTCATCGTGGGCGACCTGCACGTAGCGCAGCACCTTCTCGTGCTGCGCCCGGCTCACGATCGATCCCATGGTGGTGGCGGGGTCGGTGGGCAGGCCCGGCCGGTAGTGCGCCAGGTGCGCCGGCAGGCGCTCGACCACGCGGTCGTGGATCGCCTCGTGCAGAAAGGCGCGGCTGGTCGAGCCGCAGGACTGGCCGCACCAGGTGAAATTCATGCCGGCGACCACGGCGCGCGCCACCTCGTCCGGATCGGCGTCGGGGAAGGCGATCAGGGCGTTCTTGCCGCCCAGCTCGAACAATGTCGGCTTCAGCGTGTCGGACGCGGCGCGCATCACCGCGCGCCCGGTGGGCACGCTGCCGATCAGCGTCACCATGGCGACACCGGGATGGCTCGACAGCGCGGCACCCAGCTCGCGCCCGCCGACGGCCACGTTGAACACGCCGGGCGGGAACAGGTGGCCGACCAGCTCGGCCAGCCGCAGCGCCGAGAGCGACGCCACTTCCGGGGGTTTCATGATGACGCTGTTGCCGGCCGCGAGCGGTGCCGCCGCCTTGGCGGCGGTGAACATGAACGGGTGGTTGAAGGCCACGATGCGCGCCACCACGCCGACCGGCTCGCGCACCGAGAAGTTGACCGCGTGCGGCCCCATCGGGATGGAATCGCCCTTCATCTCCGTGACCAGGCCGGCGAAGAACTCGAACTGGCCGGCCGCCTTGGCGGCGTCGCCGCGCATCTCGCGCACCGGGTTGCCGCCGTCGGC
>CAXTVL010000010.1:13558-20590 GCA_964247515.1 uncultured Acetobacteraceae bacterium
GCCAGCGCGGCACCATGCTCGCGGATCGCCGCCGCCGCCCGGCGCAGCGCCTCCGCGCGCTCCAGCGGCGGCACCGCGCGCCAGGCCTCGAAGCCCTGCTGCGCAGCGGCGACCAGCGCCGCCACGTCCTCACCATCGCCGTCCGGCACCTCGCCCAGCACCTCGTCGGTGGCGGGGCTGCGCGATTCGAGGTAGCGGCCGGCCCTGGGCGGCTGCCAAGCGCCGCCGTAGAACAGGTCCCGGTGCGTCGGAAGTTGGATCGTGTCCATGCCTACTCGTCGTCCCTTCGGGGTTTGCGGGCAGCGCTGCCGGCGCGCACGGCGTCCAGCAACGTCCCGAGTGGTTGGTCCACCAGGGTCGCGCGATCGAGCGCCCGGCCTTGCTCGGCGGCCCAGGACTGGCGGCGCGCGATGGCGGCGCTGAGCATCGGCTCGACCCCGGCCTGGCGGACCGTCTCGGCCACTTCCAGCATCTCCTCGGACCGCCGCTTGCCGTGCACCAGGGCGCGGCCGATCATGTAGCGGGCCCGCGCCGGCCAGTCCTCGTGCGGCAGCGTGTCGGCGAGCGAGGCCCGCACCTGTCGCGCGACGCCGAAATGCCGCGCCGCCAGCATCGCCTCGGTGGCCAGCGCCTCCAGCCCCTTGACCATGACCGAGCGGCACATCTTGACCGACGAGGCCTCGCCGATCACCTCGCTGAACGGTGTCAGGTCCATATCGAACGGCGCCATGCGCGCCATGAACGCCCGCATGTGCGGGCCGCCCAGCAGCATCGGCGAGCGCAGCCCGCGCGGCGGCACGCTGCTCATCACCGCCGCCTCGACATAGCGCCCGCCCGCCCGGCCGACCCGCTCGGCGGCGGCGCGCTTGGTCGCGGGCGAGACCGAGTTCACGTCGAGCACCAACGGCGCGTGGTGGAGTTCGCCCAGACTCTCGGCCGCTTCCAGCACCGAGCCGGCCGTGACCGCCAGGATCACCAGCTCGGCCCCGTCCGCCGCCGCCGCGGCGCTCTGGCAAACCTGAACGCCGCCATAGGCGCGGGCGCGAACCGCCGGCTAGGTGTCGAAGGCGGCGAGGGCGGCAGCGCCGCCGGCGGCGAGGTCGCGCGCGAACCGGCTGCCGACCTCACCGAAGCCGATCATGGCGCAGCGCGTCACAGCCACTCCTGCCCCAGCCAGGGCGCCAGCTTCGGCAGCCCGTCCCAGACCTCGTGCGGCGGCAACGCCCGCGGCAGCAGGCCCTGGTCCATGGCGTAACGCTGCGCCAGGGCGAGCGAGGGTTGCAGCCGGTGGCGCCCGAGCGGCGGCGCGGCGGCGGTGTCGCCGGCTTCGAACGAGTCCCGCAACGCGCCCAGGAACGCCGCCGCGACCTCCGGCCACCGCTCGATCAGGCTCTGCCTCGCCACGACGACGTGGTTGACCGGCTCGAAGCCGTGTGCGCGGCGGAACCGATCGGCCGCCGCGCGCGGATCCGGGAACACCGGCCGCAGGTCGGGGTCATTGGGCTTGTCGTTGCCCACGACGGCCACGTCGAGCCGGCCGCCGCGCAGCATGTCGAGCAGGCCGGCACCGGCCTCGGCGCGCGTCACGAACGGCGGGTCGCGCATCTCGGCGACATGCGCGCCCTCGAACACGGTCCAGCGCATGTCCTCGGGCGCCAAGCCAAAATCGTCGGCGAGAATGCCGCGCAGCCAGACCGCCGTGGTCTGGCCGTAGGCGCGCACGCCGACCCGCTTGCCACGCAGGTCGCGCGGCGAGTGCAGACCATGGTCGTCGGCGCGGCACAGCAGGGCGCCTTCCTGGAACCGGCAGGCGGTGGCGGCGGGTAGCAGCGCGATCGGGCAGCCATGCGCCTTGGCCTGTAGGAAGGTCACGACCGCGAGTTCGCAGATGTCGAACCGCAGCTCGCGGACCATTGGCGCGAACGCCCGGCTGATCGGCTCGATTTCGGCGAACGCGGCATCGACGCCGGCGAGCGAATTGGTGGCGGCCTTCAACGCCCGGGTGTGCGGGGTGGACCCGATTGCGATGCTGGCGAGGCCCTCGATCGCCGAAGCGGCGGCGGCCGACCCGCTCATGACGCCGGGTCGTCCCAGCGGCGATAGACGAGCCCCTTGGCCAGCAGCGCCGGGCGCATCTGGTAGAGGTCGAGCCCGAGCTCGCCGGCGCGCAGGCGCTCGCGGGTGCGCGCCTCCTTGCGCTCGCGCTCCTGGGCTTGGCGCAACACGCCCTCGGCCTCGCGGCGGGGCACCACGACGACGCCGTCGTCGTCGGCGACGATCACGTCGCCCGGCAGCACGAGCTGGCCCGCGCAGACGATCGGCATGTTCACCGAGCCGAGCGTCTCCTTGACCGTGCCCTGCGCCGACACCGCCCGCGACCAGACCGGGAAGCGCATCGCGGTCAGCTCCGCGACGTCGCGACAGCCGGCCTCGATGACCAGCCCGACCACGCCGCGCGCCACCAGCGACGAGGCCAGCAGCTCGCCGAAATAGCCCTGGTCGCTGGGCGAGGTCGGCGTCACGACCAGCACGTCGCCCTCGCGGCACTGCTCGACCGCCACGTGCAAGGTCCAGTTGTCGGCCGGAGGTATCGACACCGTGACCGCCGTCCCGGACAGCCGCGCCCCGGCATAGATCGGCCGCATGTGGGATTGCAGCAGCCCGGTCCGCCCTTGCGCCTCGTGCACCGTGGCGACGCCATGCTCCGCGAAGCCGCGCACGGTCTCGGCCGCGACCCGCGGCGGGTCGGTGACGACCACGCTCATGCCGCCAGGCTCCCCGCTGCCGCGCTATCCGGGATCAGGCTCGCGACCACGTGCGGGAACACGGCCTCGTACGCCTCGCCGTAGGTGACGCTGCGGTCGGAGTTGCGCGCCGCCTGCGCGCCGCGCTGCAAGGCGACGCGGGTGTAGTATTCCCAGAGGTGTTCCTGCCCCGCCATGCACTCGATGGCGGCGCGCTTGCGATCCCAAACGTCGGTGATGTCGAGGAGTACGTTCGGCATCCAGCGGCTCTGCTCCGGCTGGTGCGGCTCGAACAGGAACACCGGAGGCGCCCCGATCACCCGCTGCCCGGGCCGGTGCCCGTGCGCCTGCGCGATGATGCGCGCGTGCTGCGCGAAGTCGCTGACGGCGGGGTGGTCGTGGTTGTACGGATCGAGCCGCGAATGGGTCAGCACGAATGCCGGGCGCACGTCGCGGAACACGTCGACCAGCCGGCGCAGGCTCTCGTCGCTAAAAGTGATGGGATAGTCGCCGAGGTTCCAGAACTGGATGTCGGTGACGCCGAGTGCCGCGGCCGCGGACTCGGCCTCGCGCCGGCGTTCGGCCTTGACCCGCTCGAGCGTCATGCCGTCTTGCCGCCACAGCTTCGCCGATTCGCCGCGCTCGCCGTAGGACAGGCAGACGACGGTCACGGCGACGCCGCGCCGCGCGTGGGCCGCGATGGCGCCGCCGGCGCGCCAGACGAAATCGGCCGAATGCGCGCTGACCACCAGCGCGGTGTTACCTGACACGATCATGATGGTTGGCCTCGGCGCAGTGTCTCGGGGAGGTCGGAGGGCAACGGCGGGGTGCCGTGGGTGTGGAAGCTCTCGATGGTCGGCAGGCCCCAGGCCTGGCCGCGCCGGCGCTCCCGCTCGGTCCAGACCACCGGCTGCCAGTCGGGCGCCAGGATCAGCCGCGCCCCGGCGTTGGCGACCTCGACCCGGTTGCCGCCGGGCTCATAGACGTAGAGGAAGAAGGTCTGCTGGATGCCGTGCTTGTGCGGCCCGGTCTCGATGAAGACGCCGCGCTCCATGAAGATGTCGGCCGCGCGCAGCACGTCCTCACGGCTGTCGACCGCGTAGGTGACGTGGTGGAAGCGGCCGGGGACGCCGTGCGCCTCGCGCGTGTAGGCGAAGTCGTAGCTCTTGTTGGTGCAGGTCATCCACATGCCGGCCTCCTCGCCGCTGTCGAGCACGATCTGCTCGGTCAGGCGGAAGCCCAGGACATCCTCGAAGAACACCCGGTTGGCGCGGACGTCGACGGCGAAGCAGTTGAAATGGTCGAGCCGGCGGACGTTGATGCCGCGCGCCGGGTAGCGCTGCGCCTGGTTCTTGAGGTACGAGCGCTGGCCCGGGGGCGGCGCGTAGCGCTCGGTCTCCCAGTACAGCTCGACCACGTGGCCATCAGGGTCGTGGAAGCGGTACGCCGGCCCGTGGCCGACATCGCCGTCGGTCCAGCCGATGCCGTGGCCCGAGCCTTCCAGCGCCGCGACCCGCCGCGCCAGCGCCTGCGCGCTGCGGGTCCGGAAGGCGACGTGCCCCATGCCGGAGAGCGGCGAGTCGGTGAGCTTCAGCGAGGCGCGCTCGTAATCGTCCCAGCCGCGCAGGAACACCGATTGCCGGTCGCGGCCGCTCACCGTCATCCCCATCACGTCGACGAAGAACGCGAGCGATTCTTCCATCTTCGGGGTCCGCATCTCCAGGTGGCCGAGATGGGCGACATCGAGGTTCGGCTCGGCTTGCAACGCGCACATCCGTTCACGGCGATATGGAGGAAGGTTAGCAGCGCGCCTTGCGGTGCGATCATCAGTAATGCGGCGCGCCCTATAGCGGTGCGCTATAGCCCGGCGCGGTCATTCGGAACCCATCCTGGCGACCAGGCCCCGCCCCGCGATCCGCTCCACGTACTCGCGCAGGCACGCGACGAAGGCGTGCGCGGCGCCCGAAGGCGCCGCCCCGGTCCGCATGATCAGTCCGGCCGGACGTTCCGGCGTCGGCATCGGCAGCGGCACCACGCGCAACGTGCCACGCACCAGGTCGCCCACCATCATGACCCTGGGCATCGCCGCGATGACGTCGGTGCCGTGCAGCATCTCCCGGATGAAGCCGTGCGAGTTGGACCGCAGCGCGGCGTCGGGCTCCAGCCCCAGTTGCGCCAGCACGTGCTCGATCTCCTGGCCGACGCGCTGGCTCACGGTCGGCAGCACCAGTTCGTAGCGGCGGATGTGGCAGGCCTCGGGCGTGGCCTGGTCGAAGATCGGATGGTCGCTCCTGGCCAGCAACGAAATCGGCTCGGCCCAGAGCGGCTCCCTGGCCAATCCGTCCGGTCGGGCCGGCTCGTAGAGGCGGCCCACGATCAGGTCCAGCTCGCCCGATGCCAGCATCGGCAGCAGATCCTCGGTGCGGCCCTGCTGCAACCGGAGTTGGATCGTGGGATGGCGCTGGCGCAGGCCGATCAACACGCCCGGCAGAATGCCGGACGCCGCGACCGGCAGCGCGCCCACCGCGACCAAGCCGCCGTCCGGCCGCGAGAGGTGGTCGAAATCGTCGTCGAGGCGCAGCACCTCGGCCAGGATGCGACGGCCGGTGGTGATCAGCAGCAGGCCGGCCTCGGTCGGTCGGGCACCCCTGGTGTGGCGGTCGAACAGGCGGACCTGCACGATGTCCTCGAGTTCCTGCAGGCTCTTGGTGAGCGCCGGCTGGCTCATGCCCAGGGCGGCGGCGGCCTTCAGGATGCTGCCCTGGGTGCTGACGGCGTCCGCCACCCGCAGCATCTGCAGCTTCAGCCGCCGATCAAGGTAGCGTCGCGTGGTGCCGACCACCGAACCCGTTCCTCCCGCGCCTTGCCGGTAGCGTGCGCGATCGAGGGGCGCGGTCAAATCGACGTTTGATATTTCCTGCTATTCGCGAAATCTATACCGCCTCCCCGACCGTGCCGGGATGGGGCGCATCGGGTCCGTGGATGCACCCGCATATCTGTTATCGATTTGTACCGAAGCGGCTTTCGGCGTAGTTCGGCGGCCAGGCGATCGGCCGGTTGCGGAGAGAACCAAGATGAGCGAGCACAACGGGACCGACCGCCAAGTGATCCTGGTCACGGGCGCGGGGTCCGGCATCGGCCGCGCCGTGGCGCGGGTGTTGGCCCGCGCCGGGCATTGCGTCTACGCGACCATGCGGCTGGCCGGCGAGCAGGGTGCCGCGCGCGGCGAGGAGGCCAGGCAGTTCGCGGCGCGCGAGGGCGTCGACTTGCGAGTGGTTGAGCTCGACGTGCTGAGCGAGCCGAGCTGCCGCGCCGCCGTGGACGTGGTGCTGGCCGAACAGGGCCGGCTCGACGTGGTGGTGAACAACGCCGGGATGCTGATGGTCGGCATGACCGAGGCGTTCGCGCCCGAGCAGGTCGCCCGCATCCTCGACACCAACGCGATCTCCTGGCTGCGGGTCAACCGCGCGGCGCTGCCGGTGATGCGCCGCCAGGGACGCGGCGTGCTGGTCTACATCAGCAGCACGACCGCGCACATCTTCGAGCCGTTCATGGGTCCCTACGTCGCGAGCAAGGTGGCCGGCGAGGCGCTGGCCGAGGTCATGGGCTTCGAGGTCAGCCGGTCCGGGATCGAGAGCGTGATCGTGGTGCCGGGCGCGTTCACCAGCGGCACCGAGCACTTCGCACACGCCGACACGCCGGCCACCGCCGCCGTGGTGACGCAGTACGGCGACCTGCCGCGGGTGTTCGACACGCTGGGACCGCGCCTCCAGGCGATCGACGCCGCGCATGGCGGCACGCCCGACGTGGCGGTGGTGGGCGAGGCGGTGCGCGACGTGCTGGCGCTGCCGCACGGCCAGCGCCCGGCCCGCGTCGTGGTCGACTCGCAGCGCAAGGGCGTCGAGGAGCTGGTGGCGCTGCACCGCGCCAAGCAGGCGGACTTCTTCGCGCAGCTCGGCATCGCCGACCTCATGACGCTGCCGGCGGCGCGGCCTTGAGCGATCGCGCGACCACGCGGGTCCGGCACGAGACGCGGTTCCGGCTGGTCGAACTGGTCGCCACACGGCGCGTCACCCCGAATCTGGTCCGGGTCACGCTCGGCGGCGAGCAATTGCGCGGCTTCACCAGCCTGGGCTTCGACGACCACATCAAGGTGTTCGTCCCGCCCGAGGGCGCGACGCTGGACGCGCTGCCGGTCGCGGGGCCAGGCGGGCCGGTGTTCGACCTGCCGGTGCAGCCCGCGATGCGCGACTACACGCCGCACCATTTCGACCCCGGAGCCGGCACG
>CAXTVL010000011.1:0-20435 GCA_964247515.1 uncultured Acetobacteraceae bacterium
GCGCAGATGGTGTGGCCCTCGATCTGCCGCGTCACCTGCTCCAGCATGTCGATCTCGGCCGATTCGGCGCGTCCCTGCGCCATGCGGTTCATCACCCGCATCATCCAGCCGGTGCCCTCGCGGCAGGGCGTGCACTGGCCGCAGCTCTCGTGCTTGTAGAAATGCGCCAGGTTGGCGATCGCGCGCACGATGTCGGTGCTGCGGTCCATGACGATCACCGCCGCCGTGCCCAACCCGCTCTTCACGTCACGCAGGCTGTCGAAGTCCATCAGCACGGTGTCGCAGATCGATTTCGGGATCACCGGCACCGACGAGCCGCCCGGAATCACCGCCAGCAAATTGTCCCAGCCGCCGCGCACGCCGCCGCAATAGGTGTCGATCAGGTCGCGCAACGGGATCCCGAGCTCCTCCTCGACGTTGCAAGGCTTGTTCACGTGCCCACTCACGCAGAAGATCTTGGTGCCGGCGTTCTTCGGCCGGCCCAGCGCCGAGAACCACGCGCCGCCGCGGCGCAGGATGGTCGGCGCGCAGGCGATGGTCTCGACGTTGTTCACCGTGGTCGGGCAGCCATACAGGCCGACGGCGGCCGGGAACGGCGGCTTCAGGCGCGGCAGGCCCTTCTTGCCCTCCAGGCTCTCCAACATCGCGGTCTCCTCGCCGCAGATGTAGGCGCCGGCGCCGCGATGCAGGTACAGGTGGAACTCGTAGCCGGAACCGCAGGCATCGGGGCCGATCAGGCCGGCTTCGTACGCCTCGTCGATCGCGGCCTGCAAGTTACGGGCCTCGTTGTAGTACTCGCCGCGGATGTAGATGTAGCAGGCGTGCGCCTGCATGGCGAAGCTGGCGATCAGGCAGCCCTCGACCAGCTTGTGCGGGTCGTGACGCATGATGTCGCGGTCCTTGCAGGTGCCCGGCTCGCTCTCGTCGGCGTTGACCACCAGATAGTGCGGGCGCTCGCCCGGCGTCTTGGGCATGAACGACCACTTCATGCCGGTCGGGAAGCCGGCGCCACCGCGCCCGCGCAGGCCGGACGCCTTCATCTCGTCGATGATCGCGTCGCGCCCGCGCGCCAGGATCGCCGCCGTCTCGCGCCAGTCGCCGCGCGCGCGCGCGCCGGCCAGCCGCCAGTCGTGCTGTCCGTAGAGGTTGGTGAAGATGCGGTCGCTGTCGCTCAGCATGGAGTCACTCCGCAGGCGGATGGGATGCAGGCTGCTGGACGCTCAGCAGCGTGGTGGGGCCGCCGACCGGGGCCGAGGTCATGCGCCCGACGGTCGAGCCGGGCTGCGGCGGCTCGCCGCGTCGCAGCGCCTCGAGCAATGCCGTGGTGCGCTCGGCGTCCAGGTCCTCGTAGTAGTCGTCATTCACCTGCAGGATCGGAGCGTTGACGCACGCACCCAGGCATTCGACCTCGCTCATGGTGAACATCCCGTCGGCGCTGGTCTCGTGCCAGCCCTTGATGCCGGTCGCCTTGCGACATGCGGCGGTCACGTCGTCCGAACCACGCAGCCAGCACGGCGCCGTGGTGCAGACCTGCAAGTGATACCGCCCGACCGGAGCGGTGTTGAACATCAAGTAGAAGGTCGCGACCTCGTAGACCCGGATCGGCGGCATGGCGAGCCGGTGCGCCACGGCGTCCATCGCGGCGGTGGGGATCCAGCCGCTGCCGGTCTGCCGCCGCATCTGGTTCTGCGCGATATACAGCAGAGGGATCACGGCACTGGCCTGCTTGCCGGGCGGGTACTTGGCGATCCAGCCACCGATCTCGGCGTCGCTTTCGGCGTCGAACGCAAAATGCGTGGGCTGCGTCACGGCCTTGCCGGTGCTGCCGTCGCCGACGTCCTCGGCGCCCATGGTCCCGGACATGCCTAGCGGTCCACTTCGCCGAACACGATGTCGATCGAGCCGATGATCGCCACCGCGTCGGCCAGCATGTGCCGCTTGCTCAGCACCTCCATCGCCTGCAGATGCGCGAACCCGGTCGGGCGTATCTTGCAGCGATACGGGCGGTTGGTGCCGTCCGACACCAGGTAGACCCCGAACTCCCCCTTGGGCGATTCAGTCGCGGTGTAGGTGGCGCCGGCCGGCACGTGGTAGCCCTCGGTGAACAGCTTGAAGTGGTGGATCAGCGATTCCATCGAGCGTTTCATCTCGGCGCGAGTCGGCGGCGTGATCTTGTGGTCCTGTGTCTTGATCGGGCCGGGCTTCATCGCCGCCAGGCATTGCTGGATGATCTTCACGCTCTCCCGCATCTCCGCCACGCGGACGATGTAGCGATCGTAACAGTCGCCGTTGCGGCCAAGCGCGATGTCGAACTCGACCTGGTCGTATTTGTCGTATGGCTGCGCGCGGCGGAGGTCCCACGGCACGCCGCTGGCGCGCAGGTTGGGACCGGTGAAGCCCCAACCCATCGCGGTGTCGGCGTCGATGATGCCGATGTCGACGGTGCGCTGCTTCCAGATGCGGTTGTTGGTGAGCAGCCCTTCCATGTCGTCGAGGAAGCCGTTGAACGTCGTCGCCCAGGCGGCGATCTTGTCCTCGAGCCCGACCGGGATGTCGCGCGACACGCCGCCCGGACGGAAGTAGTTCGCGTGCAAGCGCGCGCCGGAGGCGGCCTCGTAGAACTCCATCAGCTTCTCGCGCTCCTCGTAGCCCCACAGGCTCGGGGTCAACGCGCCGACGTCGAGCGCGTAGCTGGTGACGTTGAGCAAATGGTTCAGGATCCGGGTGATCTCGGCGAACATGGTCCGAATCCACTGCGCGCGTTCCGGCACCTCGACGCCGAGCAGCTTCTCGGTGGCGAGCGCGAAGGTATGCTCCATGCACATCGGGCTCACGTAATCGAGCCGGTCGAAATACGGCAGCGCCTGCAAGTAGGTCTTATACTCGATCAGCTTCTCGGTGCCGCGATGCAGCAGGCCGACATGCGGGTCGGCCCGCTCGATCACCTCGCCGTCCATCTCCAGGATCAGGCGCAGCACGCCGTGCGCGGCAGGGTGCTGCGGGCCGAAATTGATCGCGTGGCTGTCGATCTCGACCGTCTTGGTCTGGACCGGCGCCAGTTCGATGGTCTCCAGGCGATCGCTCATGGCTTCACTCCAGCGGCGGGACGCGGATCGGACGGGCCGGGCGCGGCGGCGATGGCCCCCGCGGGACCGGACGGGGCGGCGGCGCCGTAGCCGCCCTCGGCGCGCACCTCATGCGCCTTCTCGTCGCCCGGCAACGTGGTCATCGCTTCCCAAGGCGACAGGAAATCGAAGCTGCGGAACTCCTGCGTCAGCCGCACCTTGTCGTAGGCGACCTGCTTGCGGTCCTCGTCGTAGCGCACCTCGACATAGCCGGTCAGCGGGAAGTCCTTGCGCAGCGGGTGGCCCTCGAAACCGTAATCGGTCAGGATGCGGCGCAAATCCGGCTGGTTCGAGAACACGATGCCGAACAGGTCCCAGGCCTCGCGCTCCCACCACGTGGCCGCCGGCCAGATGGCGTGCACCGAAGGCACCGCCGTCTCGGCGTCGGTCTCGACGACAACCCGCAGCCGCTGGTTCAGCGTGACCGAGAGCAGGTTGTAGACCACGTCGAACCGCAGCGGCCGGTTCGGCCAATCCACACCACAGACGTCCACCATCAGCTCGAAGCTGAACCGCGGGTCGTGGCGCAACGCCGACATGATCTCGAACACGGAGTCGGCGCGGCCATGCGCGACCACCTCGCCCTTCTCGACCCGGCAGGACAATACTCCGGGGACACCGGCGACCGCCTCCGCCAGCGCGGCGGTCCCCGGCCGCATCACCCGCGCGGCAACGGTGTCAGCCACGGAGGATGGTCCCGGTGCGCCTGATCTTCTTCTGCAACTGCATGATGCCGTAGACCAGCGCCTCGGCGGTCGGCGGGCAGCCCGGCACGTAGATATCGACCGGCACCACGCGGTCGCAGCCGCGCACCACCGAGTACGAGTAATGATAGTAGCCGCCGCCGTTGGCGCAGCTTCCCATGCTGATGACCCAGCGCGGCTCCGGCATCTGGTCGTAGACCTTGCGCAAGGCGGGAGCCATCTTGTTGGTCAGCGTGCCGGCCACGATCATCACGTCGCTCTGGCGCGGGCTGGCGCGCGGGATCACGCCCATACGGTCGAGGTCGTAGCGCGGCATATAGGCGTGGATCATCTCGACCGCGCAGCACGCCAGGCCAAAGGTCATCGGCCACAAGCTGCCGGTGCGCGCCCAGTTCACCAGCTTGTCGACGTTGGCGACGACGAAGCCCTTGTCGGTGATCTGCCCCGTGATGCCGCGGACCACCGCGTCCTGCTCCGGCCCCGGCGGCAGGTGGGCACGGTTCCAGGCGATGTCGTTCTCAGTGGACTGGCTCATGTCATCAACCCTTGCGACAGCCGACGAACGCGGCTGAATAACAGCCGATATCTGGGTGTCCGACCGGCTATTCCCAGTCGAGCGCGCCCTTGTTCCATTCGTAGACGAAGCCCACGGTCAGCACCCCGAGGAAGGCCAGCATCGACAGGAAGCCGAACAGCCCGATCTCGGCCAGACTGACCGCCCACGGGAACAGGAAGGCGATTTCAAGGTCGAAGATGATGAACAAGATGGCGACAAGGTAGAACCGCACGTCGAAGCGGCGGCGCGCGTCGTCGAACGCCTCGAAGCCGCATTCATAGGCGGACAGCTTCTCGGGATACGGCTTTTGTTGCGCCGCCGCGATCGAGCCGCCGACCAACACAGCGCCGATCAGCGCCGCGAGGCCCATGAACACCAGGATCGGGAAATAGCTGGCCAGCAGAGACTGCATCGATGGCTTCCTCGGTGCGACGATCTGGCCGGACCATACAGGGCCTCGGTCGCCTGGCACACATGTATGGCACGGCGCCGATGGCAAGCATCCGTCTAAGGGAAACGGCGATGATGGCGCGAGTGACGGGGCTCGAACCCGCGACCTCCGGCGTGACAGGCCGGCGCTCTAACCAACTGAGCTACACCCGCATCGGCAGCCGCCGCGTGTAGAGCGTGCCCCCCTGCCCGTCAAGGCTGCGCGGTGTCAGGTGCCCAAAGCGTCGCTGGTGGTCAGCACGCAACCGCCGATCCGCCACGAGCCGTCCGGCTCGTGCTCCATCAGGTAGACCGCCTCGTGTCCGGCCCCGTCTTGCCCGACCACCTCCAGCCTCTGCGTGACTTGGCCGTCGGCGACACGAAGTGCCCCGAACACCGTCGAGCGCGGGCGGTACACCGGCTGGTAGCCCTGGCGGACCATGCCGATGAACACCGCCGGATCGTCCATGAAGTGATGCCGCAACCCGGGCGCCGCGAGGGCGAAGGCCGCGGCGGCATCGCCACGCCGGAACGCGTCCAACTGTGTCTGGATCACCGCGCGGATCGCCGCCCGATCGCTGGCCGGCACCGCTCCTGCACCGTCCTGGGCATCGGCGGCCGGAGCGCCCGATGCCGTCAGCACGGCGATACCCAGAACCGCTCCCAGCAGACCCATCCGGCTTCGACGCATGGCCAGCCCTCCACAACGCGGCCGGGTTGCAACCCAAGACGCTCGGCGGCCGTTGCAGAAGCACCATAGCGGAGGATGCGACGGATGCGATATGCCCGACAGATCGTCTGGCTTCTTGCGGGATGCATGGTCGCCGCGCCGCTCGCCGCGACAGCGCAACAGGCAGCTCCGCAGACCGGGAGTTCCGGCGTGGTTCAGCCGCCGGCGGATGTCGATCCCGGCATTCAAGCCAAGCCGCCGGTTCCCAGCAACAAGCTGCCGACCAAGGTCATCCCACCCCCGGGTACACCGGGCGGCGATCCAACGACACAGCCGAAGTAGACGAGCGCAACGGTCGGGGCACGACGGCGAGAGCGCAAAGGCATGGGCGGTGACGGGATCGAACCGCCGACCCTCTCGGTGTAAACGAGACGCTCTGCCGCTGAGCTAACCGCCCCCGATCATTCTTTCCGCCGGTTTCGAGGCGACCGCCCGCACGGTCAATGCGGCAATGACGCGCTCGGAGCCAGCGCCGGCACGGCGGCCGCCGCAACCTCCGGCTCCGGTGGCTCGATCCAGTCGATCGCCACCGGCTTTGTGACCAGCGCCTGTGCAATGACGTCATCGACATGCGACACCGGGATCAGCACCAAGTCCTTCTTCACGTTGTCGGGGATGTCGGCCAAGTCCTTCTCGTTGTCCTTCGGGATCAACACGGTCTTGATCCCCGCGCGCAACGCCGCCAGCAGCTTCTCCTTCAAGCCGCCGATCGGCAACACCCGTCCCCGCAAGGTGATCTCGCCGGTCATCGCCACATCGCGCCGGACCGGGATCCCGGTCAGCACGCTGACGATGCTGGTCGCCATCGCGATGCCGGCCGATGGGCCGTCCTTGGGAGTGGCACCCTCGGGCACGTGGACGTGCATGTCGCGCTTCTCGAACAGCGTCGGCTTGATGCCGAAACTCACCGCCCGGCTGCGCACGTAGCTGACCGCCGCCGACACGCTCTCCTGCATCACGTCGCCGAGCTTGCCGGTGTGCTTGACGTTGCCTTTGCCCGGCACCAGCACCGTCTCGATGGTCAGGATCTCGCCGCCGACCTCGGTCCAGGCCAGACCGGTGACGACACCCACCATGTCCTCGCTCTCCGCCTCGCCAAAGCGGAATTTCTGCACCCCGGCGTAAGTCTCCAGGTTCTCGGCGGTGAAGGCGACCTTCTTGGATTTCTTGGTAACGATCTCCTTGACCGCCTTGCGCGCCAGATTGGCGATCTCACGCTCGAGATTCCGCACGCCGGCCTCACGGGTGTAGTATCGCACGAGGCCGTGCAGCGCGTCGTCACTGACCGACCACTCGCCCGGCTTCAGACTGTGCGCCTCGGTCTGCTTGGCGATCAGGTGGCGCTTGGCGATCTCGACCTTCTCGTCCTCGGTGTAGCCGGGGATGCGGATGATCTCCATGCGGTCGAGCAACGGCTGCGGCATCCGCAGGCTGTTCGCGGTGGTCACGAACATCACATCCGACAGGTCGTAATCGACCTCCAGATAGTGATCCGCGAACGTCGCGTTCTGTTCGGGGTCCAGCACCTCGAGCAGCGCCGACGACGGGTCGCCGCGCCAATCGTTCCCGAGCTTGTCGATCTCGTCCAGCAGGAACAGCGGGTTGCTGGTCTTGGCCTTGCGCATCCCCTGGATCACCTTGCCCGGCATCGAGCCGATATAGGTGCGCCGGTGGCCGCGGATTTCGGCCTCGTCACGCACGCCGCCCAGCGACATGCGCACGAAGTTGCGCCCGGTGGAACGCGCGATGGACTTGCCCAGCGACGTCTTGCCCACGCCTGGCGGCCCAACCAGGCACAGGATCGGCCCGCGCAGCTTCTGCGAGCGTGACTGCACGGCCAGGTACTCGAGGATACGCTCCTTGACTTTCTCCAGCCCGTAATGGTCGGCGTCGAGCACGCGCTCGGCCTCGTCGACGTCGTTCTTGACCTTGGAACGCTTCTTCCATGGGATCGACAACATGACGTCAAGGTAGTTACGCACCACCGTCGCCTCGGCACTCATCGGGCTCATGGTGCGCAGCTTCTTCAGCTCACCCAGCGCCTTGTCCATCGCCTCCTTGCTGAACCGGGTCTTCTTGATCCGCGCCTCCAGTTCGGCGGTCTCATCCTTGCCGTCCTCACCCTCGCCGAGCTCTTTCTGGATCGCCTTCAGTTGCTCGTTCAGATAGTACTCGCGCTGGGTCTTCTCCATCTGCCGCTTGACGCGGTTGCGGATGCGCTTCTCGACCTGCAACACGCCGATCTCGGACTCCATGTGCCCGAACACCCGCTCCAGCCGCTCCCCGACCTTGGCGGTCTCCAGCAACTCCTGCTTCTCGGCGATCTTGAGGTTCAGGTGCGCCGAGACCGTGTCCGCGAGCTTGGACGGCTCCTCGATCTGGTTCAGCGAGACCAGCACCTCGGGCGCGATCTTCTTGTTGAGCTTGATGTACTGCTCGAACTGGCCGATCACCGTCCGCCCGAGGGCCTCCAGCTCCTTCGCCTCGCCCTCCTGCTCGGCCAACGGCTCCACGAACGCCTCGAAATAGCTCTCGGTCTCCTTGAAGCCGGCGATGATGGCACGGCGGCCACCTTCGACCAGCACCTTCACCGTGCCGTCGGGCAGCTTCAGCAATTGCAGGATCGTCGAGACGGTGCCGACATTGTAGATGTCGCTCGATGCCGGCTCGTCCTGGGTCGCGTTGCGTTGCGCGACAAGCAGGATCTGCTTGTCGTCCTTCATCACCGCTTCCAGAGCCCGGACCGATTTCTCGCGGCCGACGAACAGCGGCACGATCATGTGCGGGAAAACCACGATGTCGCGCAGCGGCAGCACCGGCAACAACTCGCCCGGCGCGGTAGCGGCCGCTGCGGCCTTCGGCGCGCGGCGCGGCGGCTTGCCGGACGGCGTATCGGATTGCGTCATGGGATGACCTCCTTCGGGACAGTCGGCCAGGACCGAACAGCGACGGGCCCGCCCATCATTGGCACGAACCGCAGCGCCGACATGTCAGGAACCGTCAATCAAAACAACTTAGCCACTCGAGCGCCCAGACCATATCGGCGACAACCGCGGAAACCACAAGGCGACGCTCGACTGCCTTGCAACAAACGCGCCAGTCGCCAGGTCAGGCGCTGTTCTGCTCCTTGCCGTACAGGAAGAGCGGGTTGGCGCGGCTTTCCGCCACCTCACGGTTGATGACGACTTCCTCCACCCCGTCCAGGCCCGGCAGGTCGAACATGGTCGCGAGCAAGATGCTCTCCATGATCGAGCGCAGGCCGCGGGCGCCGGTCTTGCGGGCGATGGCCCGCCCCGCCACCGACGACATGGCGTCGTCGGTGAAGCTCAGCTTGACGCCCTCCATCTCGAACAGGCGCCCATATTGCTTCACCAGCGCGTTCTTCGGCTTGGTCAGGATCTCGATCAGCGCCGGCTCGTCCAAATCCTCCAGCGTCGCCACCACCGGCAAGCGGCCGATGAACTCCGGAATCAGGCCGAACCGCAGCAGGTCCTCCGGCTCCACTTCGCGCAGGATGGCGCCGGTGCGCCGCTCGTCGGAGGCGCGCACCTCAGAGCCATAGCCGATGCCCGAGC
This sequence comes from uncultured Acetobacteraceae bacterium, assembly GCA_964247515.1. GTDB lineage: Bacteria > Pseudomonadota > Alphaproteobacteria > Acetobacterales > Acetobacteraceae > CAVRQM01. The sequence goes on from CAXTVL010000011.1 coordinate 9,120, forward strand.
CCTTGCCGCGAGCGCTGATGATCTTCTCCAGCCCGGAAAACGCGCCGCCGCAGATGAACAAGATGTTGGTGGTGTCGACCTGCAGGAACTCCTGCTGCGGGTGCTTGCGCCCGCCCTGCGGCGGCACCGAGGCCACGGTGCCTTCCATGATCTTGAGCAGCGCTTGCTGCACCCCCTCGCCGCTCACGTCGCGCGTGATCGAGGGATTGTCCGACTTGCGGCTGATCTTGTCGACCTCGTCGATGTAGACGATGCCGCGCTGCGCCCGCTCGACATTGTAGTCGGCCGATTGCAGCAGCTTGAGGATGATGTTCTCGACATCCTCGCCGACATAGCCGGCCTCGGTCAACGTCGTGGCGTCGGCCATGGTGAACGGCACGTCCAAGATGCGCGCCAGCGTCTGCGCCAGCAACGTCTTGCCGGTCCCGGTCGGGCCTACCAGCAGGATGTTGGACTTCGCGATCTCGATGTCGTTATTTTTGGCACCATGCGCCAAGCGCTTGTAATGGTTGTGCACAGCAACACTGAGCACTTTCTTGGCGTGCGGTTGCCCGATAACGTAATCGTCGAGGACCTTGCAAATCTCCTTCGGCGTCGGCACACCATCACGCGACTTGACGAGATGCGTCTTGTGCTCCTCGCGGATGATGTCCATGCACAACTCGACGCACTCGTCACAGATGAACACGGTCGGGCCAGCGATCAGCTTGCGGACTTCGTGCTGCGACTTGCCGCAAAACGAGCAGTATAAAGTGTTCTTTGAATCAGGTGACTTGCTCATGCCCACTCCTGCCCGGGATCACCCGAGACTCCGTCTTGCAATCTAGGCCACGCCGCACGCAACCGACAAGCCACCATGGCAGACCCCAGCCACGCGGCCCGTCACCCGATCATCAGCGAATTTCGTTGCCCATGACATGGCTCGCTACCGACGAGGCTGCAACCACAGCCGGCCCGGTGCCGGTCGCGGCTCAGGTCTTGCCGTCAGGGTCGGGCGGCACCGGGCGTTTCGCCACCACCTCGTCGACCAGGCCGAACTCGCGTGCCTCGTCCGCTGACATGTAGCTGTCGCGTTCGAGCTTGCGCTCGATGTCCTCGAGCGTCTGGCCGGTATGCTGGACGTAGATCTCGTTCAGGATGTGCCGGGTGCGCAGGATCTCCTTCGCCTGGATGGCGATGTCGGTGGCCTGTCCCTGTGCCCCGCCGGACGGCTGGTGGACCATGATCCGCGCGTTGGGCAACGCGTAGCGCTTACCCTTGGTCCCCGCAGTCAGCAACAAGCTCCCCATCGAGGCAGCCTGGCCGATGCAAACCGTGCTGACCGGGCTGCGGATGTATTGCATGGTGTCGTAGATCGCCATGCCGGCCGAGACCACGCCGCCCGGGCTGTTGATGTAGAACGCGATGTCCTTGGACGGGTTCTCGCTCTCCAGGAACAGCAATTGGGCGCAGATCAGGGCGCTCATCTCGTCGTAGACCGGTCCGGTCAGGAAGATGATCCGCTCCTTGAGCAGCCGGGAATAGATGTCGTAGGCGCGCTCGCCGCGGGCACTCTGCTCCACGACCATCGGCACCAGGCTGGCGTAGACGTCGGCGGGATCGCGGTCCCTCATGCTCGTACCCTTATCTTCCGCCGGGCCCGTCACCCGGCATCGCGGTTAAGTGGGAATGACGCCAAGTCCATCCCAGTCTCAGCCTTCCGCCCCCGCCATCTGGCCGGGAGCCGGCTCCGCCGGCGGCGCCGAGACTGGCGCTGCCGCCTCGTCCGGCTCGCGCGCCAACTCCTCCGGTGTCACCACGGAGTCCGTGACTTGCGCCAAGTCCAGCACGTAGTCGACCACTTTCTCCTCGAAGATCGGCCCGCGCAACGCCTCGGCCGCCTGCGGAGTCTTGCGGAAGAAGTCGAGCACCATCTGCTCCTGGCCCGGATAACGACCGGCCTCGGCCCGCATCGCGCGCACCATCTCGTCAGACGTCACGGTGACGCCGTTGGCCCGGCCGATCTCGGACAGCAACAGGCCCAGACGCACCCTGCGCTCGGCGATGGCGCGATACTCTTGCTTCAGGGTGCCCTCGTCCTTGCCCTGGTCGTCGTCGTCGAGCTGGCCGTCCTTGCGCTCGGCTTCGAGACGCTGCCAGATCTGCGTGAACTCGGCATCGACCATGCTGGGCGGCGACGGGAATTGCGCCCGCTCGGCCAGGGCGTCGAGCAACTGGCGCTTGATCCGCAGGCGTGACAGCTGGTCGTACTCGCGCTGCACCTGGGTCGTGATCAGGCGGCGGACCTCGTCCAGCCCCTCGAAGCCCAGCTTCTTGCCCAGTTCATCGTCAATCGCCGGCAACACCGCCCGCTTCAGCGCCTTGGCGGTCACCTCGAACGCGGCGGCCTTCCCGGCCACCTCGGCGCCCTGGTAGTCGGCCGGGAACGTGACCTCGATCACCCGATGATCGCCCGCCTTCATGCCCGCCATCTGCTCCGAGAAGCCCGGGATGAAGCCGCTGCCGCCGACCTCGACGTCGACATCGCTGCCGGCGCCGCCCGCGAACGGCACGCCGTCGATCTTGCCCAGGAAGTCGACGGTGAGGAAATCGCCGGTCTCGGCGGCGCGGTCCCCGTCGACCGGCTCCAGGGTACGCTGCCGCGTGGCGATCTCGCCCAGCGCCTTGTCGATGGTCTCGGGCGCCGGCTCGGCCTTGAGGCGGGTCAGCGCGATGGCGGAGAAGTCGGGCAACGCGATCTCCGGCAGCAGCTCGACCTCGACGGTGAAGGCAAGGTCGTGCGCCTCCTCCAGGCTCGTCACCTCGACCTTGGGCTGGCTCGCGGAGCGCAGGCCGCGGTCGGCCAGCATCTGCTTGGTCGCGTCGTTGACGCTCTCCTCCAGCACCTCGGCCGTGACCGCGCCGCCGAAGCGCTGGCGCACCAGGTTGGCCGGCACCTTGCCGGGCCGGAAGCCGGGCAGCTTCAGCTCGCGCGACAACTGCGCCAGGCGCTTGCTGCGCCGGCTCTCGATGTCGGCGGCCGGGACCACGACGGAGTAGCCGCGTCGGAGGCCCTCGGAAAGCGTCTCAGTCACCTGCATCTGGGTGGGAAATCCTCGGTCTGCCGCGAGAAGCGTGGCAGCCGCGGGGCACGGGCGTGGTGCGGGCGGAGGGACTTGAACCCCCACGGCTTGCGCCACCAGAACCTAAATCTGGCGTGTCTGCCAATTCCACCACGCCCGCGCCGCGGCCGTGAGCGGCGCAGATAGCTTAGGCGGTGGTGGGGTGCAAGGCTCGGATCACTGGCCCGGACGGAGCGCCGCCATCATCTCCTCCCACTCCCGCCGCGACAGGCCGCTCGCCTCCTGCCCGACGCTCTCGCCGGCCAGCATCCGACGCAGCGCCGTCAGCATCGTGGCGGAGAACGTGGCGGCGCCCAGCCGGTACTCGCAAAACGCCGCGTGGGTGATCGGCACCCAGGCGCGCACCGTCTCCAGCATCGCCTCGGCGTAGACCCGGATCTCGTGCTGCGCGTGCGGATCGGCGCGCAGCGACAGGAAGCTGAGCAGGTTGTGCAAATCCGCCTTCCAATACCACTGCGTGTAGGTGTTGAGCGTGAGGTTCATCCGCGCCAGCTCGCGAGCCAGACCCTGCCGGCCCGGGTCGGAGCCGTCACCCTCGTTCAGCATCGTCGCGTAGTCGTCGTGGCAGCGCGCGGCGTCGGCGCGCAGCATGTCGAGCACCTCCCGCGCCTCGTCGCCGGCCAGCACCGCGCCCCGCCCCTGCCGGTTGGCGCTGCTCTGCGCCGCGAGCTGCTCCGGGGCGGGGATGTAGAACTCGCGCTCCATGACCGAGTAGCGCGCCGAGTACTCGTTGATGTTGGCCATGCGGTGCCGCACCCATTGCCGCGCCACGAAGATCGGCAGCTTCACGTGGTACTTGATCTCGGCCATCTCGAAAGGCGTGGTGTGCCGGTGGCGCATCAGGTAGCGGATCAGGCCGGCATCCTCGCTGACCCGGCGTGTCCCCGTGCCGTACGACACGCGGGCCGCCTGCACCACGGCGGCGTCGTCTCCCATGTAGTCGATCACCCGCACGAAGCCGTGGTCGAGCACTGGCAGCGCCGCGTAGAGCATCGCCTCCAGCGCCGGCACCGTGGCCCGCCGCGTGCTGGCCTGCCGCTCGCGCGCCGACTCGATCTCCGCCGCCTGTTCCGCGCTCAAGGCCATCGCCGCCCCCGTGTTGCGGCCCTGCGATACCCCTTCTATTGAGGCCGGCGATAGTCTATATGTCTTCTGCTGGCTTCGGCCGGATATGGCGATAAACGGTGCGTGGAATAAACGTTGTGGACCCGGGGGCGGTACCCGGCGCCTCCACCATCGCGTCGCGGTGCGGCGACATGGGGGCGAAACAGGCTCGACACGCGTGGTAAAGACCCATCTTTTGCCCGGCATTGTACCGCCGTTATCGGGCTACATCACAAGTGCCAATGACAATCATGAGGCATTCGCTCTCGCTGCGTAAGCAGTAAGCGCGCGGTTCGGGGGGGCACCGGGCAACAGAAGCCCCCTCACTCATCGCCTTTGGTGCTGGACCGCCGGTGCGTACCTTTGCGCCCGCGACGCGTCGGGGGTATGCGAAGGCGGCAGCGCGGGGCGTGCCATGGAAGACGATATCGACGACGACGCGGCCGGCGGCCCCGGCAATGGCGGGCCCGACGCGCCGGTCAGCTTGCTTCCGTACGATCAGTGGACGGAGGAGGCGCTGCGGCAGGTGGTGGTGCGCGCCCTGACCCGTGCCGGCAGCGAGGGAATGCCGGGCGAGCATCATTTCTACATCACCTTCCGCACCGATCATCCCGGGGTCGCGATCCCGCCGCGGTTGCGCGCGCAATACCCGGCCGAGATGACGATCGTGTTGCAGCACCAGTTCTGGGATCTCAGGGTCGACCCCGCGGCGATGCTGTTCAGCGTCGGCCTGTCGTTCGGCGGTGTCGCCAGCACGCTGCGCATCCCGCTCGCGGCGGTCACCGCCTTCGCCGACCCGTTCGTGCAGTTCGGCCTGCGCTTCCGCGTTGAGCCGCCCGCCGCCCCGGCCGGCTTGCTGCCGCATCCTGCCCCGAAAGCGGTGCCGGACAGCAAGCCTGACGAGGCCACACCGGCGGCGGAGCCTGCCGAGGAGCCGCAGGTGGTGAGTCTGGACGCTTTCCGCCGCCGCACGCCGCCGAAGAACGATTGAGCGGGCACCGCATGGACACGATGGCGCCCGGCACGGGTTTCACCTACACGCCGATGTTCCCGCTCGGGCCAGATATGACGCCCTGGCGCAAACTGGCGCTGGACGGCCTGCGGCTGGCCGAGTGTGACGGCAGGCGAGTGGTCACGGTGGCGCCGGACCTGCTCAGCGAACTGGCGTTCCAGGCGTTCCGCGACGTCTCGCACCTGTTGCGGCCGGGCCACTTGGCGCAGGTGCGCGCGATCCTGGACGATCCGGAGGCGTCGGCCAACGACCGCTTCGTGGCGTTCGACCTGTTGAAGAACGCCAACATCGCGGCCGGCGGCGTGCTGCCGATGTGCCAGGACACCGGCACCGCCATCGTGTTCGGCAAGAAGGGGCAGCGCGTCTGGGTCGAGGGCGACGAGGAGGAGGCGATCAGCCGCGGCGTGCATCGCACCTACACCGAGACCAGCCTGCGCTACTCGCAGATGGCGCCGCTCTCCATGTTCGAGGAGGTCAACACCGGCACCAACCTGCCGGTGCAGTTCGACATCGCGGCGGCGCCTGGCGAGGCCCATGCCGAGGAGTTCGAGCTGATGTTCGTGGCCAAGGGCGGCGGCAGCGCCAACAAGAGCTTCCTGTTCCAGGAGACGCGCGCCATCCTGACGCCGGACAGGCTCGCCGCTTGGGTCGAGACCAAGCTCCGCACGCTGGGCACCTCGGCCTGCCCGCCCTACCACCTGGCCCTGGTGATCGGCGGCACCAGCGCCGAGGCGACGCTGAAGACCGTCAAGCTCGCCTCGACCCGCTGGCTCGACACGCTGCCGACCCGAGGCAGCGCCGGTGGCCACGCCTTCCGCGATCTCGACATGGAGCGGCAGGTGCTGGAGACCACCCGGCGCATCGGCATTGGCGCGCAGTTCGGCGGCAAGTATTTCTGCCACGACGTGCGAGTGATCCGGCTGCCGCGCCACGGCGCCAGCCTGCCGGTGGGCCTTGGCGTGTCGTGCAGCGCCGACCGCCAGATTCGCGCCCGGATCACCGCCGAGGGCGTGTTCCTAGAACAGTTGGAGAGCGAGCCGCACCGCTTCCTGCCGGACGACTTCGCCTTCGAGGGCGAGGCCGTGGCGATCGACCTCGACCGCCCGATGCTGGACATCCGCCGGGAGCTGTCGCGGCTCCCGGTCAAGACGCGGCTGGCGTTGACCGGCACGATGGTGGTGGCGCGCGACATCGCGCACGCCAAGCTGAAGCAGCGGCTCGACGCCGGGCAGGGCCTGCCGGACTACTTCAAGGACCATCCGGTCTACTACGCCGGCCCCGCCAAGACACCGGACGGCCACGCCACCGGCAGCTTCGGGCCGACCACGGCCGGGCGCATGGACAGCTATGTGGAGGAGTTCCAGGCCGCCGGCGGCTCGCTGGTGATGCTGGCCAAGGGCAACCGCTCGCGCGCCGTGCGCGACGCTTGCCGGGCGCATGGCGGCTTCTACCTGGGCAGCGTCGGCGGCGCCGCGGCACGGCTGGCGCAGGACTGCATCCGCAGCGTCGAAGTGCTCGAATACCAGGAACTGGGCATGGAAGCCGTGTGGCGGATCGAGGTCGAGGATTTCCCCGCCTTCGTCGTGATCGACGACAAGGGACACGATTTCTACGACGGTTTGGGATAGCCCGATGCGCTTCACCGTCGACCGGCTCGACCATCTCGTGCTCACCTGCCGTGACGTCGAGATCGCCTGTAGCTGGTATCAGCGCGTGTTGGGCATGGAGCGCGACGAGTATGGCACGCCGTCGCGCACGGCGCTGAAGTTCGGCGGCCAGAAGCTCAACCTGCGCCCTGGAGACGTCGACACGAACTCCTGGATCACCGCCCGCGCCGCCGCCGCTGGCAGTGCCGACGTGTGCTTCGTCACCGCGGTCGGCTCCGACGACGTGGTGCGCCATCTCGAAGCCTGTGGCGTGGCGGTCGAGTTAGGGCCGGTGGCGCGGATCGGGGCGTTGGGCGCCATGATGTCGGTCTACTGCCGCGACCCGGACGGCAACCTGGTCGAGATCGGCACCTACCTGTCGGACTGATCCCGCGTGCGCGCCGCCGATTTCGACTTCGTGTTGCCGTCCGCGTTGATCGCGCAGTCGCCGGCGCGGCCGCGCGACGCGGCGCGTCTGCTGCACGTGACGCGAGCCGGGGTGGCCGATCGCGTGGTGCGCGACCTGCCGGGCCTGTTGCGACCGGGAGACATCCTGGTCGCCAACGACACCCGCGTCATCCCGGCCCAGCTCGCGGCGCGGCGCGGTGGCGCGCGGATCGGAATCACCCTGGACCAGCCGCAGGCGGACGGCACCTGGCACGCCCTGGCGCGCAACGCCCGCCGGTTGCGCGTGGGCGACTTGTTGACGTTCGAGGGCTCGGACGCGCTGGCCGCCGAGGTGCGGCAACGTGACCCCGATGGCGGCGTCTCGCTGGCGTTCAACCTCGCCGGCAAGGCGTTCGGCGACGCGTTGCGCCAGGTCGGCGCGCTGGCGCTGCCGCCCTACATCGCCCGCCCGTCCGGTCCGCTGGCCAGCGACGCCGGCGATTACCAGACGGTGTTCGCCCGCGCCGAGGGCGCGGTCGCGGCACCCACCGCCGGGCTGCACTTCACGCCGGCCTTGCTGGCCGCACTTGCCGCCGCCGGGGTGCTGCCTGCCATGGTGACGCTGCATGTCGGCGCCGGGACGTTCCTGCCGCTGCGCGAGGACGACATCGCGCTGCACCGGATGCACAGCGAGCGCGGCGAGGTCACGGCCGTGGCTGCGGACGCGATCAACGCCGCGCGCGCGGCGGGCGGCCGGGTGGTGGCCGTCGGCACCACGACGCTCCGCCTGCTGGAGACCGCAACCGACGCCGCCGGATGCGCGTGCCCGTTCTCCGGGAGCACCGACATCTTCCTGCGGCCCGGCCACGCCTTCCGCGGCGCCGAGCTGCTGCTGACCAACTTCCACCTGCCGCGCTCGACCCTGTTCATGCTGGTCTGCGCCTTCGCCGGCACCGATGCGATGCACGCCGCCTACGCGCACGCCATCGAGCGCCAGTATCGCTTCTACTCGTACGGTGACGCGACGTTGCTCGAACGCGCGGTCGGCTAGGCCTGGCTGATCATCTCGTCGATGGCTCGGATGATCCTGTGGCCGTCGTTTTCGGAGAGGACTTCCAACACATCCCTCAGGCGTTTGGCGGGAAGGGCAGCGATGTCCAGCGGGTCTGCGTACACGGCTCGGCCCTGCACCGTGAGGTGCGGCGTGAGCGGATGGTCCGCGGGGGCCGTCCGGTGAATGCGGAACAGCGGGATGACCACCCGCCCGACGCTGCGATCAAGACGCGTCGTTTGGACTTGCACGAAGAACAACACGTCCCCGTTGCGCCCGGGGTTGTCGTAGACCGCGAACTGCGGCATTTCCGCTTAGAAGTCTTGGAACTCATCCGAGAGGAAACCGTGCTCCTCGTGATAGGCGTTCAGCGCCGTAATGACTTGTTCGAGTTTGTCATCGTCGGCCCGCTTGCGCGCGAGCTCCGCCTGCACATGCGCTGCCAACAGGGCCTCGACCGTGCCTGACAAGTTCTTGGTCAGCCGCTTCGCCTGCAGCAGCAGGTCCGCGTTGATCGAAAGGTTGACAGGCCTGCGCGGCGCATCACTGTCGTAGCCAGCCGTTCCAACCGACATCACCGTCTCCTTGCCTGTGTTCTTACTATGCGCACGTCTTGCGCATGACAAGCGGATCACGACGCTGCCCGTCGGCGAGGACACCATGGCGCCATGAGCCTCGCATGGAGTCCCATCGCCCGCGACGGCGCCGCCCGCCTCGGGACGCTGCGCACCGCGCATGGCGACGTGCCGACGCCCGCGTTCATGCCGGTCGGCACCGCGGGGACGGTCAAGGCGATGACCGCCGACAGCGTGCGCGCGACCGGGGCGCGGCTGGTGCTGGGCAACACCTACCACCTGATGCTGCGTCCGGGCGCCGAGCGGGTGGCGCGGCTCGGCGGCCTGCACCGGATGATGGACTGGCCTGGGCCGATCCTGACCGACAGCGGCGGGTTCCAGGTGATGTCGCTCTCCAAGCTGCGCCGCATCGCCGAGGACGGCGTCACCTTCCAGAGTCATCTCGACGGCACCGCGCACACGCTGACGCCCGAGCGCAGCATCGCGATCCAGCATTCGCTCGACGCCACGATCAGCATGAGCTTTGACGAATGCACGCCCTTCCCCGCCAGCCACGACGAGGCCGGAGCGTCGATGCGCCTCTCGATGCGCTGGGCGGCGCGCGGGCGGGCGGCGTTCGTGCCGCGTCCCGGCTACGGGCTGTTCGGCATCGTCCAGGGCGGCGTCTACCCCGATTTGCGGGCGCACTCGGCGGCGGCGCTGGTGGACATCGCCTTCGAGGGCTACGCCATCGGCGGCCTCGCGGTCGGTGAAGGACAGGCGACCATGTACGAGGTCTTGGCCGAAACGGTGCCACACCTGCCGGCGGAGCGGCCGCGCTACCTGATGGGGGTCGGCACGCCCGACGACCTGCTCGGCTCGGTGGCGCTCGGCGTCGACATGTTCGACTGCGTGATGCCGACCCGCGCCGGGCGCACCGGCCGCGCCTACACCAGCGCCGGCGTGTTCAACCTGCGCAACGCCCGCTTCGCCGACGACGCGGCACCGCTCGACCCGGCCTGCCGCTGCCCGCTATGCGCGCGGCACAGCCGGGCCTATCTGCACCACCTGATCCGCTGCGACGAGATGTTGGGACCCATGCTGCTCACTTGGCACAATCTGCAATACTACCAGGACCTGATGGCCGGCATCCGCGCCGCGATCGGCGATGGCCGCCTCGCCGCGCACAGCGAGGCGGTGCGCGCCGGCTGGGAGCGCGGGGCGTGAGCGAGAGCTACGCCGGCCTGTCCCAACTCGGCCAGCCGGTGCGGCAGCCGGCCAGCCCGGACGAGGCGCGGCTGGAGCGGGTGGCGAACCCGCACCAGGCCGCCAATTACGTGGTGCGCTTCACGGCGCCCGAGTTCACCTCGATCTGCCCGATGACCGGCCAGCCGGACTTCGCGCACCTGGTGATCGACTATATCCCGCGCGGCTGGATCGTGGAGAGCAAGTCGCTGAAGCTGTTCCTCAACAGCTTCCGCAACCACGGCAGCTTCCACGAGGCGTGCAGCATGACGGTGGCCAACCGCCTGGTCGAGCTGCTCGACCCGGTGTGGCTGCGCCTCGGCGCCTACTGGTACCCGCGCGGCGGCATCCCGATCGACGTGTTCTGGCAGACCGGCGCGCCGCCGGAGGCGGCATGGATTCCGGACCAGGGAGTGCCGCCGTATCGTGGCCGCGGCTGACCCGAAGGAGGACATCCGCCGCCGCGCGCTGGCGCTCGGCTTCGACGCGGTGGGCTTCGCGCCGGCGGCACTGGGACCGGACGCGCGCGAGCGGTTGCGCGCCTTCCTCGCCGCCGGCCAGCACGGCGACATGGGCTGGCTCGCAGAGCGGTCCGAACAGCGCGGCGACCCGCGGGCGCTGTGGCCGGCGGCACGCAGCGTGGTCAGCCTCGGTGTCTCATACGCGCCGGAGGGCGAGCCGCTGGCGGCGCTGGCGCGACCGCGCGCCGGCAATGTCTCGGTCTACGCGCGCCGGCGCGACTACCACGACGTCGTCAAGGGGATGCTGAAGCACCTGGCCCAGCACATCGCGGCGCGCCACGCGGCCGAGGTGCGGGTGTTCACCGACACCGCGCCGGTGATGGAGAAGCCGCTGGCGCAACGGGCCGGGCTCGGTTGGCAAGGCAAGCACACCAATTTGGTGTCACGCACGCACGGCTCCTGGCTGTTCCTGGGCGAGGTCTACACCAGCCTGGCGCTGCCGCCCGACCCGCCGCACGCCGACCGCTGCGGCAGTTGCGACCGATGCCTCGCCGCCTGCCCGACCGACGCGTTCCCGGCGCCGTACCGGCTCGATGCCACTCGCTGCATCGCCTACCTCACCATCGAGCACGCCGGGCCGATCCCGCTCGAACTGCGCGAGCGCATCGGCAACCGGGTGTTCGGCTGCGACGACTGCCTCGCCGCCTGCCCGTGGAACCGCTTCGCCGCCGCCA
>CAXTVL010000012.1:0-14956 GCA_964247515.1 uncultured Acetobacteraceae bacterium
CAGGCCGGCTCGGCCTCGCCGTGCAGCCGACCCGCGCCGTGCACGTCGGGCGGCTGGCCGGACGGCGGCGCCGGCGCGGTGCCATACCAGCGCGACACCGCCGTCACCGACAAGCCGGGCAGTGCGCGCAGCGCCGCGACCGCGGCGAGACAGGTCCGCGCCGGTGGCTGCCCGCCCGGTCCCGACAGGTTGGCGCCCACCGCCACCAGGATCATACCGCTCGCACCCGCGCTGTTCATGCCCTATTGACTTATCGGCGGCACATTTGCCGCGCAATACTGCCGCCGCGACGATTCGAGCCGCTTATTTCAGCACCTCACCAGGGACAGGCCATGCCGAACTTCCTCTCCAGCGAACGCACCGCGCTGTTCATCGACGGCGCCAACTTGTACTCGGCATCGCGCAATCTCGGCTTCGACGTCGACTACCGCAACCTGCTCCAGTATTTTCGCAAGCAGACGAATGTGCTGCGCGCCTACTACTACGCGGCGGTGCTGGAGACCGAGGAGTATTCCCCGCTCAAGCCGCTGACCGACTGGCTGGCGTACAATGGCTACACGCTGGTCACGAAGCCGGCGCGCGAGTTCACCGACGCCGCGGGCCGCAGGCGGGTCAAGGGCAACATGGACGTCGAGCTCGCGATCGACATGCTGGAACTGTCCGAGCGGGTCGAGCACGCGGTGCTGTTCAGCGGCGACAGCGACTTCCGCCGGCTGGTCGAGGCGGTGCAGCGGCGCGGCGTGCGGGTCTCGGTGGTCTCCTCGATGCGCACCTCGCCGCCGATGGCCGCCGACGAGCTGCGCCGGCAGGCCGACCAATTCATCGAACTGGCCGAGATCGCGCCCGAGTTCACCCGCCGGCAGACCGAGCCACGGCCGCCGCGCGCCGCCGGCCGCACCCAAGCGGAGCCGTATGCCGAACCGCACGATGCCTGACCCCGTCCCCGCCGCCGGCGAGGGCGACGACCTCGCCAGTTGGGAGGCGCCGCCGCGCGACTGCCCGTTGTGCCCCCGGCTGGTGGCCTATCGCGAGGCCAACCGGCTGGCCAACCCCGGCTGGTTCAACGCCCCGGTGCCGAGCTTCGGCCCGCGCGACGCCCGCCTGCTGGTGGTCGGCATGGCGCCCGGCGTGCGCGGCGCCAACCGCACCGGGCGGCCGTTCACCGGCGACCACGCCGGCATCCTGCTCTACCAGACGCTGATCGAGGCCGGGTTCGCGCGCGGGCCCTACCTCGCCGAGCCGGACGACGGCCTCGCGTTGCACGATTGCCGGGTCGTCAACGCGGTGCGCTGCGTGCCGCCGGCCAACCTGCCGGAGCCGTCCGAGGTCGCGACCTGCAACCGCTTCCTGGTCCACGAGCTGGCGGCGATGACCGACCTGCGCATCGTGCTGGCCTTGGGCGTGCTGGCGCACGCCGCGGTGCTGCGCGCCTGCGGCATGTCGCCGGGACGGATCAAGTTCAGCCACGGCGCGGTGCATCCGCTGCCGGACGGCCTGCTGCTGGCCGACAGCTACCACGTCTCGCGCTACAACACCTCGACCGGGCGCCTGACGTCGGAGATGTTCCAGGCGGTGCTGGCTGACCTGGTGCGCCGGCTGGCCGAAGCGCCGGGGCCAGCGCCATGAGGGTTGCGGTGATCGGCGCCGGCATCGCGGGGCTCGCCTGCGCGCTGGCCCTGGCCCGGGCCGGGCACGACGTCACGGTGTTCGACAAGGGACGCGCCGCCGGCGGCCGCATCGCGACCCGGCGCACCGGCGAGACCAGCTTCAACCACGGCGCGCAATACGCGACCGCCCGCGCGCCCGCCTTCCGCGCCTTGATGAGCGAGCTGCAAGCTGCTGGCGTCGCCGCCCCCTGGGAGGCGGCGCAGGAAGGTGAGGATGTGCGCTGGTCCGGCGTGCCGGGCATGAGCGCCATCCCGCGTCACCTGGCATTGCAACTGGCGCAACCCGTGCTGACCGAGCGCCATGTGGCCTTCCTGCGCCAGGTCGGCGACGGCTGGACGGTGCGCCACCTGGCGTCCCGCGACACGGCTCCGGGCACGGTTGCGGACAGCGGCGGCGAATTGACCGGGCCATTCCACACGGTGCTGCTGGCATTGCCTTCGCCGCAGGCGGCGCCGCTGCTGGCGGCGGCGGGCCAGCATCGGTTCGCCGAACGCGCGGCCGCCACCCGCTACGCGCCGTGCTGGGCCGGGATGGCCAGTTTCGCCGAGCCGGTCGAGGCGCCGGACGCGCAACGCCGGCGCGATGGCGGCCCGCTCGGCTGGGTCGCCCGCGAATCGTCGCGGCCGGGGCACCCGGGCGGTCCGGATTCCTGGGCGCTGCACGCCAGCGCCGACTGGAGCCGGGCCAACCTGGAGCGCGACGCGGGCGACGTCGCGGCCGCACTGGTGGCGGCGTTCCAGGACCTGACCGGAGCTCCCGACCCGATCCACCGTGCCGCGCAACGCTGGCGCTACGCGCTGGTCGAGCGGACGCTGGGCGAGGACTGCCTGTGGGACGCCGACGCCGGCATCGGCGCGTGCGGCGACTGGTGCATCGGCGGGCGGGTCGAGGCGGGCTTCCTGTCCGGCGAGGCGCTTGCCGCGGCGGTGTCCGCGCCGACATAGTCCGGTGTGAGCGACGAGACGGCCATCGCGGCCGAGATCATCCGCCTGACCGGCGAACGCGGCCTGGAGCGATCGATCTGCCCGAGCGAGGTGGCGCGGGCGATGGCCGCCGACTGGCGATCGAAATTGAGCGCCGTGCGACGGGTGGCGGTCGAACTCTCCGACGCCGGCCGCATCGACATCCTGCGCCATGGCCGCCCGGTCACGGGGGAGGCGGTGCGCGGCGTCATCCGCCTGCGCGCCAAGGGGCAGGCTTGAACCGCCTCGCCGCCCTGCTGCTCGGCCTGGCGCTGCCCGGCTGCTCAGGCCACGGCGCGCAGGGCTTGCCGGTGCCGCCGCCGATGGACATGGCGCATATCGTCCGCCCGGCGACGCCGAACACCGCCCTCGCCGCCCCCGCCGGGTTCGCGCCGACGCCCGACATCACCACGCGGCGCTACGGGATGGCGCCCGAGGCGTTGTACCAGGCGGTCCGTCGGGTGGCGGCGGCGCAGCCGCGCACCCATGCGCAGGTCGCCTACGACGACCGCCGGCAAGCGCACTACGTCGCGCGCAGCGCCCTGCTGAATTTCCCCGATTTAATCGCGCTGCAGGTTAACCCCGACGGCACGCTCGTGCTTTGGTCGCGCAGCGTCTATGGGCAGTCCGACCTGGGGGTCAACCGCAGGCGCCTGACCCGCTGGCTTGCGGCACTCGATGCGGCGCTCGCCGCCCACTGACCGGAGTTCCCACCGATGCGCGGCCTCGGCTCGTTCCTGGCGGATTCGTGGCGCCTGTCACGGCCGTACTTCTCCTCCGAGGAACGCTGGTCGGCGCGCGGCCTGTTGCTGACCTGCCTGCTGATGCGGCTCGCCATGGTCGAGATCACCGTCTACCTGAGCTATTGGGGCAACGCGTTCTTCAACACGTTGCAGAACAAGGACTGGAACGGCTTTGTCGCCCTGCTGACCACCTACCAGGTGACGCCCGACCGGATCCTGCCGGGCTTCTTCTACCTGGTTGTCGTGTTCATCGTGATCGCGGTCTACCGCGTCTACCTGACGCAATTGCTGCAGATCCGCTGGCGCCGCTGGATGACCCGCAACTTCATCGACCGCTGGATGACCGAGCGGGTGTATTACCGGCTCAGCCTGGTGGCCTCGGGAGATTCGCGCAGCGTCACCACCGACAACCCTGACCAGCGCATCGCCGAGGACATCCGCGACTTCATCGGCGACGGCGTGGTCGGCACCCAGGGGGTGCTGTTCTTCGGCATCGACTTCATCGCCAACATCGTCTCGCTGTACAAGTTCCTGTTCATCATGGTGGCGCTGTCCGGCCCGATCACGCTGCTGGGCTGGACCATCCCGGTCTACATGGTCTGGGTCGCGATCCTGTACTCGATCGCCGGCACCGTGCTGACCCACCTGGTCGGGCGCAAGCTGGTCCCGCTCAACTTCGTCAAGCAACGGGTCGAGGCGAACTTCCGCTACGCGCTGGTGCGGCTGCGTGAGAACACCGAGGGCATCGCCCTCTACGGCGGCGAGGCGGAGGAGACGCGCGGCCTGGGCCAGCGGTTCGAGGCGCTGGCCGGCAATTGGCGGCTGCTGATGCGGCAGACCAAATACCTGAACGCGCTCACCGCCGGCTACGGCCAGCTCGCCGGCATCTTCCCGCTGGTGGCCGCCGCCCCGCAGTTCTTCTTCGGCAAGCTGACCCTGGGCGCCCTCACCCAGACCGCCGACGCGTTCGGGCAGGTGCAGGGCTCGCTGTCCTGGTTCGTCGACAACTACAACGGGCTGGCGGTGTGGCGCGCCACCGTCGAGCGCCTGGCCTCGTTCCAGGCGGCGATGGACGGCGCGCACGCGATGGCGATGAAGGGGGTCTCCGAGGAGGCCGGCGGCGACGGCGGCTACGCCTTGCACGACGCCACCATCGACCTGCCGAACGGCGAACGGCTGCTGGCGCACTCCAACCTGGCGTTCGCCCCCGGGCAGTCGGTGGTCGTGACCGGCCGCTCCGGCGTCGGCAAGTCGACGCTGTTCCGGGCGTTGGCCGGCATCTGGCCGTTCGGCGAGGGCCATGTGCGCCGGCCGCGCGGCACCAGCCTGTTCCTGCCGCAGCGCCCCTACATCCCGCTCGGCACGTTGCGCCACGCGCTGACCTACCCGAAGCCCACCGACGCCTACGACGAGGCGACGGTGCTGGCGGCCCTGCAGGATTGCGGCCTGGCGCATCTGTCCGCGCGGCTCGACGAGGAGGATAGCTGGACGCAACGGCTCTCGGGCGGCGAGTTGCAGCGCGTCGCCGTCGCGCGCGCGTTGCTGGCCCGGCCGGACTGGCTGTTCCTCGACGAGGCGACCGCCAACCTCGACCCGGACTCCGAGGCGGCGCTCTACCGGACGCTGACCGAACGACTCACCGCCACCACCATCGTCTCGATCGCCCACCGCCCGGCGGTGGCCGCGCACCACGACCTGCACCTGCGCTTCGAGCGCCCGCCCGGGCGGCTGGTGCCAGTGGACCTGGCCGCCGCCGCCGAGTAGGCGAGCCGCCCTATTCGAGCGCCGATCGGGCCGCCGGCCGACGCAGGATCGAGACGGACGCGAATGCCCCGATCCACGAGCCCGCCGCCGCGAAGCAGACGTAGACCCAATTCTGGGTGTAGCTGATGACGGCGAACGAGGAGAGCAGGTACCACAGGCTGCTCCAGTTCGCCGCCGGCACGCGCCGGCGCGCGGCGACCGAGGAGGTGAACATCACGTACACCGCGTCGGTCGCGGCGGTGGCCAGCAGCACGCCCGCGGCGGTCAGAGGATCGATGGCGAAGTTGGTCATCCCTGACCTCGCTCTGGCGGACAGCCGAAATTGGCGGGCCGCAATTTCACCTACGCGGGTCGAGCGCGGTCACTTGCCTGGGCTGCCATCCTGATCGTGAACCCTGTCCGGTTCGAGGGGGCGATCTGGGCGGCCATCGTGCGGTCCGAGCGGACGATCAGGCCAATCCGTCCAGCGATCGTGACGCGTGGCCTCATAGGCTTCGTTTCGAGGATAGCGAATGCGGTTGTCGGGCTTATTGGCTTCACCAACCACGAGCAGCCGCACCTCGTCGCCCGTGTTGTTGATGAATGTGTGGCAAATGCCCGTGCCGGCCGCGAACGCGACCGCGTCCCCCGGACCCAACCTGTGCAAGTGACCGTCGATCCAAACATCCGGACCGCCTTCCAGCACGAACACGAACTCCTCCTCCGCGCTCTCGGCGTGCGGATAGGAGATTCGCCGGCCCGGAGGGACGCGCTCGTGGTGGATGCCGAGTCGCTTCAGACCAAGCAACTTGCCCAGGGGCGCCCCGATCGACATCAGTTCGGCATCGCCGGGATAGTGGGAGTCATCCGCTGCTTCCAGCTCCGACCACCTACGGATGAACTCAGGTCGTTCCATCGCTTGCCCCCACACGACGCCGCGCGCCAACTCGTACCACGCGCGGTTGCCTGAGCAAGCGGCAATGTCGCATCTCCCATGGCCGCGACGATTATCCGCCAGGCGGCCAGTCTCGACCACTATCCGCCGGCCAGCGCCGCCAGCAATGCCACGCCGTAGCGCCCGAGCTTGGCGGCGCCGACGCCCTTGATGCCGCCCAGCTCCGCCAGCGTGCGCGGCCGCAGCTCGGCCACCTCGAGCAGCACGCTGTCGTGGAAGATGACATAGGGCGGCACGCCTTGCGCCTTCGCCTCGCCGCTGCGCCAGGCGCGCAGCGACTCGAACACTGGCCCGCCTCTCGCCGGTTCGGCCTTTCCCGTGGCAGCGGCCGGCAACGCGGCGCGAGCGCCCTTGCCCCGCGCGCGCGGGATCGACGGCGTGGGCGGCGGCTCGTCGCGCAGCATCAGCCGCTGTTCGCCGCGCAGGATGCCGCGCGCCTTCTCCGCCACCAGCGCCAGCGTGCGGCGCTCGGGATCGACCGCGAGCACGCCCTGCGCCACCAACTGCCGCTGCACCCCGCGCCAAAACGCCAGCGGCCGGTCGCGCCCGGCGCCGAACACCGCGAGCTTGTCGTGGCCCCAGCGGGCCGCGGCGTCGCTGGCCTCGCCCATCAGCACGCCGATCACGTGCAGGCCGCCGAAGCGCTGGCCGGTGCGGAACACGGCGCTGAGCAGCTTCTGCGCCTCGACGGTGCCGTCGAACGTGCGCACCGGACTGTCGCAGTTGTCGCAATGCCCGCACGGCTCGGGCAGCTCCTCGCCGAAGCAGGCCAGCAAGGCGCGGGTGCGGCAGCCGGCGGTCTCGGTCAGCGCCACCATGGTCTCGAGCCGCTGGCGCATCACCTCCTTCTGCCGCTCGGGGGCCGCCGACAACTGCAGGAAGTGGCGCGCGCGCACGATGTCGTCGGCGCCGTAGAGCAGCAGCGTGTCGGCGCGCTCGCCGTCACGCCCGGCGCGGCCGATCTGCTGGTAGTACGCCTCCGGGCTGTCCGGCATGTCGAGATGGGCCACGAAGCGCACGTCCGGCCGGTCGATGCCCATGCCGAAGGCGATGGTGGCGACGATCACCACCGCCTCGCCGGCGCGGAAGCGAAGCAGCGCCGCGCGCTTGTCCTCGGGCGGCAGGCCGGCGTGGAACACCACCGCGGCGAGGCCTTGATCGACCAGCCGGGCGGCGATGCGCTCGGTCTTGGCGCGGCTGCCGCAGTAGACGATGCCGGCCTGGCCCGGATGGCGGCGCACCAGCGTCATCAACTGCGCCGTCTCGCTGTCCTTGGCCGCCGCCGCGATGTGCAGGTTGGCGCGGTGGAAGCTGGCCGAGAACACCCGGGCGCCCGCCATGCCGAGCGAGGCAAGGATGTCGTCGCGGGTGCGCGGATCGGCGGTCGCGGTCAGTGCCACGCGCGGCACGCCGGGGAACAGCTCCGGCAGCCGCGCCAGCATCCGGTATTCGGGGCGGAACTCGTGGCCCCACTGGCTCACGCAATGCGCCTCGTCGATGGCGACCAAGGCGATCCGCCGCCGCCGCAGCCGCTCCAGCGTGCCGGCACTGAGCAGCCGCTCGGGCGAGACGTAGAGCAAATCGAGATGGCCGGCATCCAGCTCGCGCCCCACGTCGCGCGCCACCTCCGGCTCCAATTCGGAGTGCAACGCGCCGGCCGCGACCCCCAACTGGCGAAGCGCCGCCACCTGGTCGTCCATCAGCGCGATCAGCGGCGAGATGACGATGGCGGTGCCGCGCCGGCACAGCGCCGGGACCTGGTAGCAGACGCTCTTGCCGGCGCCGGTCGGCATCAGCACCAGCGCGTCGCCACCCGCGGCCACGTGCCCGACCGCCGATTCCTGCAGGCCGCGGAACGCCGGGAAGCCGAACACCCGCCGCAGCACGTCGCGCGGAGCTTCCACGCCCTCCTCGATCGTCGACGACATCGCACCCAAACCCCTCGACCCGCTCGCTGTCCTGCCCGGCGCCCCGGTATGCGTCAATCGCGTTAAGCGATGCCTGCTCAGTAGCCGCGCCGGCGGTCGTATAGGTTCGGCAGAGCCTCGCCCCGCCGGTCGCGCGCCACGATGTCGGCGACATAGGCCGCGCGCGCCTCGGGCGAGCCGTATGCGGCGCCGTGCGCGGTCACGATCGCCCGGGGGTGCGACCACAGCGGCGATTGCGGCGGCAGCGGCTCGGGGTCGAACACGTCGAGCACGGCGCCGCCGAGCTGGCCGCCATCCAACGCCGCAAGCAGGTCGGCCAGCACGAGATGGCCGCCACGCCCGACATTGACCAGCCCGGCCCCGCGCGGCAGCCATCCCAGGGTCTCGGCGCGCAGGACGCCCTGGGTGGCGGGCGTCTGCGGCAGCAGGTTGACCACGATGTCGCTCGCGGCCAGGAACGCCCGCAACTCTGCATCGCCCGCGAAGCACGTCATGCCGGGTATCGCGCGGCGGGTGGCCGACCATCCTGCGAGCTGGAAGCCCAGCGCCGTCAGCGCGCCCGGAACTGCCTCGGCGATGCGGCCCAGACCCATCAACCCGACCCGGACTTGGTGCGCCGTGCGCCGCGCCGGGAACTCCTCCCAGCGTCCGCGCCGCTGGTTGGCCAGGCTGCGAGGCAGGTCGCGCAGCAGCGCCAGGCAGGCCAGGCAGACGTACTCGGCCATGAGCTGCGCCGCCTCCGCCGTCACCAGCCGCGCCACCCGCAGTGCCGGCGGCAACGACGGATCGCGGACGACGTGCTCGACCCCGGCGCCGTCGCTGCACACCAGCCGCAGGTTCGGCAGCGCCGCCAGCCGGCCGGGCTCGGGCTCCCAGACGAAGGCATAGGCGACCCGCGCCGGGTCGACCGTGGGGTCGTCCCACCAGCGTACGTCGAAGTCGGGAGCGAACCGCCCGAACCAGTGCCGCCACTCGGCCATCGCCGCCTCGCCGCCGGACTTGACCAGCAGCACAGGGCGACCCGTCACCTTATTCGGCCCCGGTCTGCCACAGCCAGGTCGCGGAGGCGATGGGTGGCCGGGTGACGCGCACGAAGCGCCAGCACAGCAGCGCCGCCGCCGTCGTGAGCCCGGCGATCAGCCCGGTCCACATGCCCGGTGCCTGCATGGCAGTGCGATAGGCGAGCCACAGCCCCACCGGCATCCCCACCGCCCAATACGCGACCAGGGTGATCAGCACCGGCACCCGGACGTCCTTGAGGCCACGCAGCGCACCCATCGACGTGACCTGCAGCGCGTCCGAGACCTGGAAGATGCCGGCCAGCGGCAGCAGCGCCGCGGCTTGGCCGATCACGGCAAGGTCCCCGGTGTAGAGCCCGGCGATCGCGGCGGGTGCCGCCAGCAGCAGCGCGCTCGACCCGGCCTGCAGCGCCATCGCCAGCGCCATGCCGCAGAACCCGGCTCGCCGCACCGCCGCCCGGTCGCCCAGCCCGGTCGCGTTGCCGACCCGCACCGTGGTCGCGAGCGCCACGCCAAGCGGCACCATGAAGCTGACCCCGGCGACGCTGAAGGCGATCTGGTTGCCCGCCGCCGCCGCCTCGCCGAAGCCGCCGATCACCAGCCCGGCCACGGTGAACAGGCTGCTCTCCAGCGCCTGGCTCAGCGTCATCGGCAGCCCCACCCGCAGCAGCCGGCCGATCGCCCGCGGGTCCGGGCCTGGCCGCCCCCGACTCCAGCCGGCGCCGCGATAGTGCGGCGACCGCGCCAGGATGGCCGCGAAGATACCGAGTTGCAGCCAGATCACGACCGCGGTGGCGATGCCGCAGCCGCTCGCGCCCAGGCCCGGGATGCCGAACCGCCCATACATCAGCACGTAGCCGATCGGGATCAGCAGCAGCAGTCCGACCAGCCCGAGCACCATGCTCGGTCCAGGCCGCGACAACCCCTCGCTGAAGCCGCGGCAGGTCAGGAACAGGCTCAGCGCCGGCGCGCCGAAGCTGATGGCGCGCAGGAACGCCGCCGCGTCGGCCTGCAACGAGGTCGCGACGCCGCTCACCCGCACCAGCTCCGGCCCGCCCCAGCGCACCGCCGCAGGAGCAGGAGCCCGACCGCGAGGCCCAGCCACAGCGCCTGCCGGAACACCGCGCCGGAGTCGCCGCGCCGGCCGGCGCCGTCCAGTCGCGCCACCGCCGGCGGCAGCGCGTAGGAGATGCCGATCGCCGTCATCAACGCCAGTCCCCAGACGTTCGTGCCCACCGACACCGCGGCCAGCACATGCGCGTCGAGATGGCCGGCGAGCAGGATGTCGACCGTGTTCTGGCCCATGTAGCAGAGCTCGCCGGCGATGATCGGCGCCGCCAGCACGGCGGTTGCGCGCAGCTCCGTCCACCACCCGGACCGCATCAGGGCGGCGGCGGCGGCGCGCGCTCCGTCCAGCGTGTCGCGAGGTCGTAGCCGTGCGCCAGTTCGAGGCAGGCGCGCTCGGCGTGCGGCGCCACGACGAGCTGCAGGCCCATGGCCCGGCCGAGGCCGTCGAACCCGGCCGGCGCCGCCAGCGCCGGGCAGCCCGCCATGGTGGCCGGG
Organism: uncultured Acetobacteraceae bacterium; assembly: GCA_964247515.1. Lineage (GTDB taxonomy): Bacteria > Pseudomonadota > Alphaproteobacteria > Acetobacterales > Acetobacteraceae > CAVRQM01. Next base: position 10,582 of record CAXTVL010000012.1, read on the forward strand.
ACCATGACCTGCATCCAGGCGTGATAGGTCGCCATCGCCTGCCCGGCGATCGCTCGCGGCCAGGCTTGCTCGACCGGGAAGGCGAACACCTGCGCGGTCGGCAGCACCAGGCAGTCGTGGCGTTGCAGGAAGCGGCGCATCGTCTCGGTCCAGACGGCGCGCACCTCCGAGGCACGCAACAGGTCAGGCACACTGAGCGCCAACGCCTGCTCGACCTCCCACGCCGCCTCCGGTTTCAGCAGCGCCCGGCGCTGCTTGTCCTGGTAATGCTCCTGCAGGGTAAAACCGCTCTGCCAGCTCCGCAGCGTCACGAACGCCTGCCACAGCCGGTCGTAATCGAAATCCGGCACCGCCTCCTCGACCACGCAGCCCAATCGCTCGAACGCCGCCAAAGCGTCGTGGCACAACGCGAGCACGCCCGGCTCGAACGGCATCGCGCCGCCAAGGTCGCCGCCCCAGGCGATGCGGGTGCCGCGCAGGTCGCGCCCGAGCGGGGCCGCGAGTGCCCGCGGATCGTCACGGCTGGACAGCGGCTCGCCGGCGTCGAACCCGGCCTGCACCGAGAGCAGCAGCGCCAGATCGGGTACGTTGCGCGCCATCGGGCCCAACACTCCCATGCTCGGCAGCCACGGGTCGCGCTCGCCGGACGGCACCCGGCCGATGCCGGGGCGAAAGCCGAACACGTTGTTCCAGCCGGCCGGGTTGCGCAGCGAGCCGCCGTAGTCGCTGCCGTCGGCCAGCGCCAGCATCCGCGTCGCTAACGCCACCGCGGCGCCGCCGCTGCTGCCGCCGGCGGTGAGTGCCGGGTCGTAGGCGTTGCGGGTCGGGCCGTACACCGTGTTGTAGGTCTGCGAGCCGAGGCCGAACTCCGGCACGTTGGTCTTGCCGATCGGGATGCCGCCGGCGGCGCGCAGCCGCGACACCATCAACGAGTCGGCGTCGGGCACGTGATCGCGGAAGATCGGCGAGCCCTTGGTGGTGCGGATGCCGCGCACCGCCTCCAAATCCTTGATCGCGAGCGGCAGCCCGAACAGCGCGCCGGGGAGGTCGCCGGCCGCGAGCCGCGCATCCTGCGCCCTCGCTTCGTCCAACAGCGCGTCGCGCGGGCGCAGGGCGACGATGGCGTTGACCGCCGGGTTAACCGCCTCGATGCGCTCCAGAGTCGCCCGCATCAGCTCGGCGCAGGAGACGCGACGCTCGCGCACGGCCGCGAGTTGCGCCGCGGCGCCCTGTTCCAGCATCAGTGGATCTCGCCCGCCCCGCGCAGCGCCGCGCGCATCCTGGCCGCGGTGAAGCCCGGTTCGCGCGCCATGTCGAGGATCACCTTCTCGCGCCGCATCACCAGGTCGATGGCCGCCGGCAGCTTCGCCACCGCTTCGCCCGGGACCACCACCGCGCCGTGGTAGTCGGCGTGGACCACATCGTCATGCACCGCCAGCATCCCGGCGACGTTCACCTCGCCACCCATGCTCAGCATGTGGACGTGGGCATGGCTCGGGACCACGCCCTGCCCGACGATCTGAAAGCCGGGTGCCAGCATGTCGACGTCACGGTAGCTGCCGTTGGTGACGCAGCCGGCAACGCCCAAGGCGAGATGGACGGTCGACTGCACCTCGCCCCAGAACGCGCCGAAGCCCGGCTGGTCATCGATGTCCTGCAACACCGCGACGGTCGGCAAATCGGCGGCGGCCACGTACTCGTACCAGTCCTCGCGCGACGGGATCGGCCCGCGCGCCGGCTCTCGGCTGCGGATGACGCCGGTACGCGCCAAGCCCACGATCGGCGGCAATGCGTGGTTCGCGGGCAGCAACGGATGCGTGGTGAAGCCACAGGCGCGGCGCTCCGGCACGATCAGCTCGAGGCCGTTGCAGATGGTCGGCGTGTCCCACTGCCGCAGCGCCTCCAGCTCGGCGCGTGAGAAGGCTGGCATCGTCAGGCGGCGATCTCGGCCAGCGGGTCGGCGCTGGCCCGCACCGCGCGCTTCGCCATGACGCCGACCAAGTGCGCGCGGTAGGCGGCACTGCCGTGGATGTCGGAGTTCATGTCCTCGACCGGGGTCGCGATGCCGTCCAGCGCGCCCTCCGACCAGTCGGCCGCGAGCGCCCGCTCGAACGCGGCGTGGCGGAACACACCGCCCTGCCCGGCCCCGGTCACAGCGACGCGCACACCGGCGGGACCGCGCGCCACGAACACCGCGGCCATGGCGTAGCGCGAGGCCGGGTTGGCGAACTTGGCGTAAGCCGCCTTCTCAGGGATCGGGAAGCTCACCGAGACGATGATCTCGTCCGGCTCCAGCGCGGTGGTGAATATGCCCTGGAAGTAGTCGTCGGCGTGGATCTCGCGACGATCGGTCTTGATGGTGGCGCCCAGCGCCAGCACCGCCGCCGGGTAGCAGGCCGACGGGTCGTTGTTGGCCAGCGACCCGCCGATGGTGCCGCGATGGCGCACCTGCAGGTCGCCGATGTTGACCGCGAGATAGACCAGGCCGGGGATCGCCTTCGCCACCTCGGGCGACAGCGCCACGTCATGATGCGTGGTCATGGCGCCGATCACCAGCCGCTCGCCCTCGCGCGCGATGCCGGACAGGCCGAGCCTGGACAGGTCGACCACGGTGGACGGCTTGTTCAGGCGCTGCTTCAGCACCGGGATGAAGGTCTGGCCGCCGGCCAGCGCCTTGGCGTCCATCTCGCCGGTGCCGAGCAGGCGCACGGCGTCGGGCAGGCTGCTGGGCTTGGCGTAGGTGAAGTCGTACATCGCAGGCTCCCTTATTCCGCGGCCATCGGCAGTTGCTTGCCGTGCATCAGCGGCCAGGCGGCGGCGATCGCCTTGACGATGTTGTGGTAGCCGGTGCAGCGGCAGAGGTTGCCTTCCAGGCCATGCCGGATCTGCACCTCGGTCAGCCCCTCGGGGTGGCTCTGCACCAGGTCGATGGCGCTCATCACCATGCCCGGCGTGCAGAAGCCGCACTGCAGCGCGTGGTGCTCGCGGAACATCTCCTGCATCGGGTGCAGCGTGCCGTCGGCGCCGGCCAGGCCCTCGATGGTGGTCACGGCGCCGCCGTCGGCCTGCACCGCCAGCATGGTGCACGCCTTCACCGAAGTGCCGTCGAGATGCACGACGCAGGCGCCGCACTGGCTGGTGTCGCAGCCGACATGGGTGCCGGTGAGGCCCATCGTGTCGCGCAGCAACTCGACCAGCAGGGTGCGCGCCTCCACCTCGACGGTGCTGTGCGCGCCGTTGACCGTCAGACTGACCTGAGGCATCGCGCCCTCCCGGATGTTGTGGAACCGGAAGCCGATGCCCGGTCGCGTTCGATAGTTGTCATCGCGCCGCGGGGTGGTCAAGCCGAGCGCCGGACTTCCCCTGCGCGCGCCGCTCGTCTAGGTGCGGGCGGTGCAAGCCCTCATCGAACGCTCCTTCTCCCCCGCCACCCTGGCGCTGGTGGCGCAACTGTTCCGCTTCGGCGTGGTCGGCGTGTTCGGCTACTGCGTCGACACCGCCGTGGTCTACGCGACGCGCGCCCCGCTTGGACTGTACGGGGCCGGGCTCTTGTCGTTCCTGGTCGCGGCCAGCGCCAACTGGGCGCTGCACCGGGCCTGGACGTTCCGCGGCCTCGGCCGGCATTGGCCGCGGCACCGGCAATGGATGCGCTTCCTGGCGGCCAACTCGGTGGGATTCGTGGTCAACCGCGGCGTCTACGCGGGGCTGGTCACGTGGGTGGCACTGTGCGCGGCGCAGCCGGCCTGGGCCACCGCGGGTGGCGCCATCGCCAGCATGTCGATCAACTACACGATGTCGCGCCGGCTCGTGTTCCGGTGAGCCCGCGGCCGCGCGAGGGCCAATGGCGCAGCCTGGCGGTGGCGGCGGCGGGGTTCGCCACCTTCGTCAACCTCTACACGCCGCAGGCCATCCTGCCGCTGCTGGCGACCGCCTTCCGGGTCAGCGAAGAGGCGGCCAGCCTGTCGGTCACGGTCTCGCTGGTGGCGGTGGCGGCGATGGCGCCGTTCGCGGGCGGCGTCTCCGACCGGCTCGGGCGCAAGCGGGTGATCGTGACCGCGGCGCTGTCGCTGGTGGTGCCGACGCTGCTGGTAGCGCTGTCACCCAGTCTCCCGACGCTGCTGGCGTGGCGCTTCGTGCAGGGATTGCTGCTGCCGTTCATCTTCGCCGTCGCGGTCGCCTACATCGCCGACGAGTGCGAGGGCGCCGAGGCGATCCGCACCACCGGGCTGTACGCGTCGGGCACCATCGTCGGCGGCTTCAGCGGGCGGTTCCTGTCCGGGCTGGTGGCGGAGGTCGCCGGCTGGCGCGGGGGGGGGGGGGGGGGGGGGGGGGGGGCCGGGGGGGGGGGGGGGGGGGGGGGGGGGGGCGGGGCGCC
>CAXTVL010000012.1:14966-20405 GCA_964247515.1 uncultured Acetobacteraceae bacterium
GCTGGTCGCGTTCGCCATGCCGCCCGAGCGGCGCTTCCGCGCCAGCACCGGCGGCTGGCGGACGACGCTGGCCGGCTATGCGGCGCATCTGGAGAACCGCCGGCTGATGGCGACCTGTGCGGTCGGGTTCGGGATGCTGTTCTCCCTGGTCGCGAGCTTCACCTTCATCAATTTCAGGTTCGCCGCGCCGCCGTTCGGTCTTGGCCCGGCGCAACTAGGTTCGGTGTTCGGGGTCTACCTGCTGGGCGCGGTGGCGGCACCGCTGGCGGCAAGGCTGGCGGCGCGGATCGGCCGGCGCGGCACGCTGCTGCTCGCGGTCGGCTGCTCGATCGCCGGGCTGTCGCTGACGTTGGCGCCTTCGCTGCCGCTGGCCATCGCCGGCTTGGCCGCCACCTGCGTCGGGCTGTTCGTGACCCAGGCGCTGTCGCTGAGCTTCATCGGCGTCACCGTGCGGCAGGCCAAGTCGGCGGCGGTCGGACTGTACGTCACGATCTACTACGTGGGCGGGGCGATCGGCGGCGTGGCGCCGCTCGGGCTGTGGCGGCAGTTCGGCTGGCCCGGCGTGGTGGCGCTGGTGGTCGCGGTGCTGTGCGCCATGGCGGCGACCGCGACCCGGTTCTGGCGCGCCGCGTGATCGGCGTTGCTTCGCCGGTGGCAAGCGCCTAGGATCGTTGCGTTCGCGAGAGAGCGCACGGGTCCGTGCCGCCGAAGGGGCAACCGCCCGGGACACTCTCAGGCAAAAGGATCGCGGACGGAGAACTTCTGGAGAGCGGTGGTCGCCCACCCGCCGAAGGAGCAAGCCAGCCTGCCGGTCCGCGGCGGCGGCGAAACTCTCAGGCCCCATGACAGAACCGGGTGCGGAGGCGGCGTGCGCAGCATGTCAGCCCGCCTGTCACGGAGCCAGCCATGAACGCGTTCTCCCGCCCGAAGCCAGCCAGACCCGATGTGATCGTCCTGGGAGCCGGCATCGTCGGCGTCTCGACCGCCTATCACCTGTCACGTCAGGGCCTCGACGTGCTGGTGGTCGACCGGCTGCCCGGTCCCGGCCTCGACACCTCGTTCGCCAATGGCGGCCAGGTCTCGGTCTGCCACGCCGAGCCGTGGGCCAACCCGGCGGCGCCGTTCAAGGTCTTGAAGTGGCTGGGCCGCGACGACAGCCCGCTGCTGTTCCGGCCGCGCTTCGACCCCGGCCAGTGGCGCTGGCTGCTGGCCTGGATGGCCGAGTGCCCGCCCGCCCGCAGCCGCGCCAACACCCGGCGCATCCTGGAACTGGCGCTGGAGAGTCGCGCCTGCATCCAGCGTATCCGGACCGAGGAGGGTCTCGCCTACGACTGCGAGACGCGCGGCATCCTGCATTTCTACCGCGACCCGAAGGAGTTCGCGGCGGCGGTCCCGGTGGCGCGGCTGATGCGCGAGGTGGGCTGCGGCCGCGAGGTGGTCGACACCGCGCGCATCGTGGAGATCGAGCCGGCGCTCGCGGGCGCGCGGGACAAGATCGTGGGCGGCACCTACACCGAGACCGACGAGAGCGGCGACGCGCAGGCGTTCACCGCCGGCCTCGCCGCCGCGTGCGTCCGGCGCGGCGTGCGCTTCCGTTACAGTCAGGAGGTGACGGCGGTGCGGCCGGGCGGCGTGGTCGAGGTCAAGGACCTGGCCACGGCGCGCTACGAGCGGCTGCAGGCGCCGGCGGTGGTGGTGGCACTGGCGTCGTACTCGCGCGCCTTGCTGCTGCCGCTCGGCGTGCGGCTCAACATCTACCCGACCAAGGGCTATTCGGTGACGATCCCCACAGCCGGTTTCGGCGGCGCGCCGCGCGTGTCGCTGACCGACGACCAGTACAAGCTGGTGTATTCGCGGCTGGGCGACCGGCTGCGGGTGGCCGGGACGGCGGAGCTGTCGGGCTACGACCGCGGGCTGAACGCGGTCCGGGTGCAAGCGATCCTGGACAACGCGCGCGGCCTGTTCCCGCAGGCCGGCGATTTCGCACGGGCGGCGGCATGGAGCGGGCTGCGCCCGGCGACGCCCTCGAACGTGCCGTACCTGGGCCGCACCCAGGTGCCGGGCCTCTACCTCAACACCGGCCACGGCACGCTCGGCTGGACCATGGGGCCGGGCACCGGCGCCCGTGTGGCGGAGATCGTGGCGACCGATCTGCGCCGTGGCGCTCCGGCCGGCGCGGCGGCGGCGACGTTGGCGGACGCGGCGTAGCGGCTCAGGCCCGCGCCGCCAGCCGGCGCATCGTGCGCGCGAAGGCGGCGGCGATACGCTCCGCGTCCGCGTGCCGGCCGTCGCGCACCCGCCAGCGCCCGGCGACCATGACGTGGCACACCGGCGTCGCGTTGCCGGCGAACACCCAGGCGTCGAGCAGCCGGTCGCCGGCGCGGCCGACCAGCGTCGGGTGCCCGGTGTCGAGCGCCACCAGGTCGGCGCGGCGCCCCACGGCGCTCTCGCCCGAAGCGCGCCCCAGTGCCCGTGCGCCCCCGGCGGCGGCCCGGCCGACCAGCCCCGTGCCGACCCACGCCCCCGCGCGGGTCTCGCTCACGTAGCGCAACCGGCCCTCCAGGCGGCGGACCTAATCCAGCCACGGCACTTCCTCCACCGGGCTGGGCCCGACATTGCTGTCGCTGCCGATCCCGAATCCGCCGCCCTGGCCGAGATAGGCGCGCAACGGGAAGATGCCGTCGCCGAGATTGGCCTCGGTGGTCTGGCACAGCCCGGCGACGGCGCCACTCGCGGCCAGTCGCGCGGTCTCGGCGTCCGTCATGTGGGTGGCGTGGATCGCGCACCAGTGCCGGTCCACCGGGGCGTGGTCGAGCAGCCAGGACACCGGACGGGCACCGCTCCAGGCAAGGCAGTCGTCCACCTCCTTCGTCTGCTCGGCGACGTGGAGGTGGATCGGCGTCTCGGCGCCAAGGTCGGCCGCGATGGCGATGGCGGCGGCCAGCTCGTCCGGCGTCACCGCGCGCAGGCTGTGCGGCGCCACGCCGACCGGAACCAAAGGCGCCAGCTTCGCGCACAACGCCGCGAACGCGTCGAGCTCCAGCACGAACCGGCGCTGCCCCGGCTGCATCGCGGCCCCGCCGAACTGGCTGCGGCGATACAGCACCGGCAGCAGCGTGAGGCCGATGCCGGCCGCCTCGGCACCGGCCACGATGCGATGCGACAGCTCGGCAGGGTCGGCGTACGGCGTGCCGTCCGGCGCGTTGTGCAGGTAGTGGAACTCGGCCACCGCCGTGTAGCCGTGGGTCAGGCACTCGACATAGAGCTGCGCCGCGATGGCCTCGACGTCCTCGGGGGAGAGGACGGCGAGGAAGCGGTACATCACCTCGCGCCAGCGCCAGAAATTGTCGCCCTCCGGTCCGGCGCGCTCGGCGAGACCCGCCATCGCGCGCTGGAAGGCGTGCGAGTGCAGGTTGGCGATCCCAGGCACCACCAGTCCGGCGATACGCTCGTCGCCCGGCGCCGGCGCGCTGTCGGGCGCCAGCTCGCGGATACGGCCTTCGGCGTCGACCGCTATCCGCACGCGATGGCGCACCGCCTCGCCCATCAGCGCGGCATCGGCGAAGTAGCTTTGCGGGGTCATCCGGACAGCGCCAGCGCGTCGAGATGGCGGGCCGCCATGGCGATCGCGATGTAGCGCCGGGCGAGCTGCGCTTCGGTGACGCCAGCCCGGCGCACTTGCTCCAGCCCGGCCGGCGAGGCGACATGGAACACCACCATCGGGCGGATGGCGAGGGCTTGGCCGGAGGCGAACAGGAACTCGCTGTGCCAGTTGACCTCCCATGGCGCGAGGCCGACCAGCCGTGCCGCGGCGAGGCCGGGGGCGCCCTGTTCCTCCCTTAGTGCCTCGCCCCGGATCGCGCGCAGCATGTCGGCGCGCAGCAACGGCCCGCTCTGGCAATAGTACGTCACCGGCGGATGCCCGAACGCCGCCGACAGGTCGGTGCCCTGGCACAGCGGGCGCAGCGCCTCGAGGTCGCTGAAATCGGGCACCCGCCCGGAGCGCAGCGCCGCCAGCGCCTCGGGCCTGAACTCGCGCGGGGCTTCGCTTGCGAGAGCCCTCCGCACTTCGTCGAACATCGGGCCGCCATCGGCGTAGTGGCCGTGCGGCGACAGGAACAAGTAGGGCGCGCCGTGCGTGTCGAGGAAGTCGGCGCGGCCGAACCGGCGGACGAAGTAGAAGTCGCTGTCGACCATGAAGTAGGCCTCAGCCATGGCGGTCTGGTCGCAGCACAGCTTGACCACTTGCTGATAGGTCCAGCCGGTGTTGCCCGGCGCCTGGTGGAACCCGGTCAGCTCGTGGTCGAGGAACACCGGCAGCCGCCAATGGGAGAACCGGGCGCGATAGAGGTCGACATCCTGCTCCGGCAGCGACAGCGCCAGCGGAATGGCCTCGGCGTTGTGGGCGCGCCACGTGTGCAGCATCCGCTCCAGGCGGTCGAAATCATCGCGGAACGTCTTGCAGAAGAACGCCAGTGGCCGCATCAGTGGGCGCCCTCGGCCCAGCCGTCCACCAGGGCCCGCAGCCGCGCGTCCACCTCCGCGTAAAAGGTTGCGTAGCCGGCCTGCATCGCGGCGGCCAGCTCGCGCAGGCGTTGCGGCTCGGCGAGCAGCGCGAACAGCCGGTCGGCCAGCGCCGCGGCCCCGTCGTGCAACAGGTCGGGATGCACCGCTTCCAAGCCGAGCCCGCCGTCGCGGGTGCTGAGCGTGACGCGGCCGTGCGCCAGCGCCTCGACGGTCTTGATCTTGAGGCCGGTGCCGCCGCGCATCGGGTTGACCACGATGTCGAGCGCCGCGTAGGCGTCGGCGACCGCCTCGACCGCGCCGCCGGGGCGGAACGCGCGCAGCCCGGCGGCCTTGCGCGTGACCCCGCCCAGCGCCAGGAACAGGCACCCGTCCGGCACGCCGCGCCGCGCCACCAGCATGTCGAAATCGCGCAGAGTCTCGACATTCCAGGGATTGCCCGACCCGAAATAGCCGACCACGAGCGGCGGCGCGGCACCACGCCACGGCAGGAATGCCGGAGGCGCCGCGTATTCCACCACGACTACCTTGGCGCGGGTCACGCGGGCGAACTGCCGCCCCTCCTCCGGCTGGATCGCCAGCACCACGTCGGCGCGGTCGAAGCCGGCCGCCTCCTCGGCGCGGGTGGTGTAGAACCAGTGCGCCGGCATCCCGGCGGCGCGGGTGATCCGGTGGCGGTCGCCGAACGCGTCGTGGGTGTCGATGACGCGCAGCGTGCGCGCGCCGTCGAACGCGGTCAGCACCCACGAGCACCACACGTAGTTGACCAGCACGACGTCGTAGGCGGTCGCTGCCGCGAGCGCGCGCACCGCCTGCATCAGTGCCGGGCCGACCCACTCGTCGATGCCCCAATGGCTCGGCTCCCGGCGGTGGGGGGGGGGCCCCGCCCCCCCCCCCCCCCCCCCCCCCCCCCCC
>CAXTVL010000013.1:0-18530 GCA_964247515.1 uncultured Acetobacteraceae bacterium
CAGCAAGCTGTGGTGGTCCAAAGCCGTGCCCGGCGACACCTGGGGCCCCGCCAACGGCACCGCGACCAGCCCGGTGCCGGGCTCGGCCAGCGGCGGCACCACCAGCGGCGGCAGCCCCGTGACCACGCCGGCGGCGCCGTCGGGCAGCGCGAACGACATCGGCGGCGCGTCGGGGCGGGGCGGCTCCCTGCTGCCCTCGGGCTATCTCAGCACCAGCGGCAGCCAGTTCGTCGACAAGAACGGCAGCCCAGTGCGGATCGCCTCGATCGGTTGGAACGGCACCGACAGTCTGGCTTCGGCGCCCTCGGGCCTGCAATGGACCAGCTACCAGTCCGTCGTCGACTCGATCAAGGCGGACGGCTTCAACACCATCCGCATCCCCTGGACCGACGTGCTGATGCACGCCTCGCCGGCGGCGGGCTCGATCAACTACTCGCTCAATCCGGGGCTGCAGGGGCTAAGCTCGCTGCAGGTGCTCGACGCCGTCATCAACTACGCGGGCTCGGTCGGGCTCAAGGTGATCCTCGACCACCACAACAACGAGGGTGGCCCGGCCGGCGAGGGCGGCACGCAGCTTAATGGGCTGTGGTATGACCTCGGGGCCGGTAGCAGCAACAACGACGGCGCCCCCGGAGTCGGCGGAACCATGGGCACCGTGACGTCGGCGCAGTTCACCGCGAACTGGGTGGCGTTGGCGAGCCGCTACGCCGGCAACGGCACCGTGATCGGCATGGACCTGACCAACGAGCCGGCGGCCTACGGCGGCGAGTCGACCTGGGGCGATGGCTCCCCCACCGACATCCGCGCCATGTTCCAGAACACCGGCAACGCGATCCTGGCGGTCAACCCGAACGTGCTGATCATCGCCGAGCCGCCGTCCAACTTCGACCAGACCTTCAACGGCGTTGCTGGCCAAGCTGCCATCTACGGCGACTACAGCCGCGTGTTCTCCGACCCGGTGACGCTGAACGTCGCCAACAAACTGGTGTATTCGAGCCATCTGTATCCGCAGGAGATCGGCGGCGTCAGCGCCGATTCCGGCGCGGCCGCGACCGCGTTGTGGAACGGCGGCTGGGGCTCGGTGGTGACGTCCGGCCTGGCGCCGGTGTTCATCGGCGAGATGGGCGCCTCGATGGCGCCGGGCGACGCCGACGCCGCCGCGTGGGCCGCCACCATCCTCCCCTACCTCAACGGTCAGGACGCGTCGCAAGGCGGCCCCTCGATCAGCGGCAACCAGCAGGCGGTGAGCGGCTCGTGGTGGTTGGTGGGCAACGAGAACGGGCAGTCGCCGAACGGCATCCAGACTGCTTGGGGTCTGGGGAACTACCGGCCGGAGCAGCAGGCCGTGACCGACAAGCTGCTCTACGCGCCGACCCAGCCCAATATCGTGTGACCCGGACCGCCTTCTGGCGTCTTGTCAATGATGCGTGGCCGGCCCACGGGTTCGCGCGCCGGCCTTCGCCAAACTATTCTCCCTGGTGGCGCGCCTGCGCCACCGCCCGGCGCCAGCCGGCGTATTTCGCCGCCCGCACCCCTTCGTCCAGCGCCGGCGCGAAACGCGCCGCACTGGCCCATCGGCGCGCGAACGTCGCGGGCTCCGGGTAGACACCGGCGTCGAGCCCGGCCAGGTAGGCGGCTCCCAGTGCCGTGGTCTCGAGGTTCGCCGGGCGCTGCACCGCGATCCCGGTCATGTCGGCCAGGAACTGCATCGCCCAGTCGTTCGCCGCCATGCCGCCGTCGACGCGCAGCGTGACGCTCCCGGCGATCCCGGCATCCTCCAGCATCGCCGCCAGCAGGTCGCGCGTCTGGTAGCCGACCGCCTCCAGCGCGCCGCGCGCCAACTCGCGGCGGGTGGTGGCGCGGGTGATGCCGCTGACCGTGGCGCGGACGCGGCTGTCCCAGTGCGGCGCGCCGAGGCCGGTGAACGCCGGCACCACGTAGACCGCCTGCGCCGGGTCCGCCTGCGCCGCGAGCGGGCCGGTCTCGGCGGCGTCGCCGATCATCCCCAGCCCGTCGCGCAGCCACTGCACGGCGCTGCCGGCGGAGAAGATCGCCCCTTCCAGCGCGTATTGGCGCCGGCCGCGGCGCTGGCTCGCGATGGTGGTCAACATGCCGTGGCGCGAGGGCACCATCGCGGCACCGGTGTGCAGCAGCACGAACGCGCCGGTGCCGTAGGTCGCCTTCACCGCGCCGGGCGCGAAGCAGGCCTGCCCGACCAGGGCCGCCTGCTGGTCGCCGGCGATGCCGCGCACCGCGATGGCGGCCCCGAGCGGTCCCGGGTCGGTGTCGCCGAACCAGCCGGCGCTGTCGCGGATCTCCGGCAGCATGGCGCGCGGGATGCCGAACAGGCGCAGCATCGAATCGTCCCAGGTGCCGGTGGCGATGTCGCACAGCAGCGTGCGCGAGGCGTTGGTGGCGTCGGTCGCGTGCACCCTGCCGCCGGTCAGGCGCCACAGCAGGAAGCTGTCGACGGTTCCGAACGCCAATTCGCCCGCCTCCGCCCGCGCCCGCGCGCCGCCGACGTGGTCGAGGATCCAGGCGACCTTGGTCGCCGAGAAATACGGGTCGAGCCGCAGCCCGGTATGGGCCGCCACCGCCTCGCCGTGCCCGGCGCGCTCCAGGGCGGCGCAGGCGTCGGCGGTGCGACGGTCCTGCCAGACGATCGCGTTGTGGATCGGCCGGCCGTTCGTCCGGTCCCAGACCAGCGTGGTTTCGCGCTGGTTGGCGATCCCCAGCGCCGTCACCGAAGCGGCCGCGACTGCGCAGCGTTGCAGCGCCTCGCGCGCGGTCTCCAGCGTCGTCGACCAAAGCGCTTCCGGGTCGTGCTCCACCCAGCCCGGCCGCGGGTAGAGTTGCGGGAACTCGCGTTGCGCCTGGCCGAGTGGCGTCATCTCCGGCCCGAACACGATCGCCCGCGTCGATGTGGTGCCCTGGTCGATGACCAGCACCGCGTCGCCCGTCACGGCGGTGCGCGCCTCACTGCGCTGGCATCGGACGGTCCAGCCACTCCGGCCCGGCAGCCAGGCCGGGCGATGCCGCCGCCGCCGGTCGCGCCGGGAACGCGGCACCCAGGAACTCGCCGACGGTCGCGGCGACGGTCGCGCGCATCGCCGAGCGGGTCAGGCCGTGGTCGATCCCGGCGATGATCCGCACTGTCACGCCAGGCAGGGCGGCAAGGCGGCCGGCGCGCGCGCCGAAATGTTCCTCCAGCAGCTCCAGACCGGAATCCTGCATACTCGTGGCGACCAGGACCCGGACGCCACGGCGGGACAGCTCGCGCATGACGCGGCGCGGGTAGCCCCGGGCCGTGGCGACGCCGGCCAACTCAACGAGGCGAGCCCCGCCGGCCGCCGCGCGGTGCAGCGCGCGCTGAGCCAGGGTGCGCGCCACGCTGATCACGTTGACTTGCCCCCCGAGCAAGCGCCGCAAGGCCACGCCGGAGCGCACCGTCTCCAGGTAGAACTGAGTGGATAACCGGCTGCGCGCCACCATCTCGGCGACCGACTGGCCGGCCGGCCACTGGAACGCGGTCAGGTTCAGCAGCACCAACCCGGCGACCCGGCGGTCCGCCAGCGCCCCGTGCAGGGCGTGGTACGCGCCCGAGGAGAGACCGGCCAGGACCAGCCGGCGATAGCCGCGCCGCTCCAGCCAATCCAGCGCCGCGGCGATGTCGCCGCTACGGTCGGTCGCGAAGCCGTCGGTCTGGGTTTCCTCCTGGCCGGCGACCCCGGTGCCGCTGTCGCCCAACCCGGCGAAGTCGAGCCGCAGCGACGTGACGCCACTGGCCGCGAGCTGGCGGGCAAGCTCGACGTTGAAGCGGCCATTCCCGTAATGCGGATCGGCCGAGGCGTTGCCGATCAGCAACGCAACGTCGCCGGACGGCCCGACGGGACGGCACAGCATCGCGAACAAGTGCGAGGCGCTGCCCAGTCGCACCGGCTCGTCGATCCAATCCGCGCCGCGCAGGCTTTCGCTCTCGGGCGCCGCGCTCGTGCCCGAGGCGGTGACGGGCACGTTCGCGCGCAGCCAATCCAGCAGGCTGGTGTAGTCGGCCGCGGGGATCGCGCTGAGATAGCTCTGGCACAACAGCTTATCGGCTTGGAAGCCAAGCAGCGTGACGTCGGCGCCGGCCTGGCGCAGACCGGCCGCGTAGGTGGTCACGGCATTGCCGCAGGCAGGATCCATCAACAGCACGCGCGGCGCCGGAGGCTGGTCGGCATGGCCCAGCTTGATGTCGGCGAGCGCCTTCAAGGTGGCACTCGGCAGCCACACCCCGTCCGATTCCAGGCAACCCGGCGCCTGCGGCGGCGTCCACCAAGCGAACTGCGCCCGCGCCTGCAACACGCGCGTGTAGGTGACACCGGACAGCAGCGGCGCCAACAGGATCAGGCCGGCCACGTCGTCGCGCGTCATCGCCTCCAGCGCAGCCATGGTGGCCCCGAACCGAAAGCCGCACAGCACGACGCGGCGCGTGCCGACCGAGCGACGCAGAGTGTCCGCCGCCGCCGTGACGCTCTGGCGCCAGGCGGGTAGCGGATCCTCGCCCGGCAGGTCGCAGGAATCACCGGTGTTGGCGTAATCGAAGCGCAGTGTCGGGTAGCCGGCGCGCGCCAGCCAGTCGGCCAGCACCCGCAACGGGAAGTGCGCCCCGAGCGCCTCGCCGCCCAGTCCGGTGCAGAGCAGCACGCCCACGTCGCCCGGCGCCTCGTGCAGCCAACCGAAGCAACCGGCGAAGCTGATTGGCGTCACGAACGCCTGCCTGCCGGCCACAACGCGGCGGCGACGCCGGACGGCCAACCCGCCAGGTCGAGGCCGTGATGGCGGAACAGCGCCAAGGTCAGCCGTTCCAGTCCGAAGCCGACGCAGGCGGTGTGCGCGACCGTGCCGTCGGCTAGGCGCAAATCCCAGAGCTGGCCGAAATGGTCCATGTGGTAATTGAAGCTGAGGCAGGCGGTGGCTGCGGCCCCCTCGTTGACCGGCACCAGCATCTCGAACTTGAGCCGCTGCTCGCGCTGGCTGCCGGCCAGCACCTTGCCGCCACGCCCGAAGAACGGGTCGTTGGCGACGTCGATCTCGTGCGGCAGCGCCAGCGCCTGCATCGCGGCGTCGCCTCGGCGCAGCCAGTCCTCGCGGAACGCCTCGACCTGCTCCGGCGTGCCGATGCGGACGTATTCGCGCATCCGGAACATCTGCATCCGGGTCGGCTCCCGCGACGGCTCGTGCCGGAAGCAATACGACGCCACGTCGACCGTGGCGCCGGCGGCCGGCACCGCCCCGCGCCGCGCCAGGATCGGGTAGACCGGATAGCAGGCGGCCGGGGTGAGCGCGACCTCGCTCACCTGCTGCTGCTGGGTCCAGTCCTCGCCGGCGTCCAAGTGGCGCAGCAGGGTGCGGTGGCCGGCCTCGTCGCCGCAGAAGCAATGCACCGTCCCGGCAAGCTGCGGAAAGCCCTTGAGGTAGCCGCTGCGCTCGAACTGCTTGAGGCTCATGCCGGGCGGGAAGCGCATCACCTCGGCGCCGAGATCGGCGCCGGCCGCGCCGGCCAGGTCTTCCAGCCCCTGCACCACCGCCTCGAAGTCGCCGCCGCGGCCGTACAGCCCGTCGACGCCGCTGTCCAGCAACAGCCCGCGTTGGATCATTCGGTCGAGCAGCCCGTCGCCGGACATCAGCGGACGACCGGCTGATCGGCCACGACATCAGGTGTCGCCCCGGCTATTATCCCGGCCTGGCCCGGGTCCTTGAGCCCGGCGACGACCGCGGCCAATGTGTTGAGGGTGGCAAAGGAACGCCGGTTCAGCGCCGCCGGTGTGAACACGACATCGAACTCCTCTTCCACGACCATCATGACATCCACCATGCCGAAGCTGTCCAGGCCGGCGGCGAACAGGTCTGATTCGTTATCGCGCAGATTTTCGTGCGGAACACGCCCAAATTTCATTAGAATTGTACGCAGCGCGTCGTGCATCGCGTGTTTCCCAATCGTCCAGGTGCCACTGACGGCATCATAGCCGTCCGGCCGCCGACATCCAGCGATCAGAACTCGTTGATCGCAGGCGATCGCCCGTATAGCAACGGGGCGTGAGATGATTCGCCACACGAAACGGTCGCGCGTGACCGGGCCGCTCCGCGGAGCATCAAGCCCGCTTGCGCCGCCGTTCCGGCTTGGCCGTCGGAAGCAGCGGCTCCAGGAACCGCCCGGTGTGGCTCCCGGGCGCCAGCGCGATCGCCTCCGGCGTGCCGGTCGCGACGACGTAGCCGCCGCCGTCGCCACCCTCCGGGCCCATGTCGATCACCCAGTCGGCGGTCTTGATGACCTCGAGGTTGTGCTCGATCACCACCACCGTGTTGCCTTGGCGGACCAGCTCGTGCAGCACTTCCAGCAGCTTGCGCACGTCCTCGAAGTGCAGCCCGGTGGTCGGCTCGTCGAGGATGTACAGCGTGCGGCCGGTGGCGCGCTTGGCCAGCTCCTTGCTGAGCTTGACCCGCTGCGCCTCGCCGCCCGACAGCGTGGTCGCCTGCTGGCCGAGCTTCACGTAGCCAAGCCCGACTTGTTGCAGGATCTTGAGCCGGTCGTGGATGCGGGTCGCGGCGCTGAAATACGGCACCGCCTCGTCCACCGTCATGTCGAGCACGTCGGCGATCGAGTGCCCGCGGAAGCGGATGTCGAGCGTCTCGCGGTTGTAGCGGCGGCCCTTGCAGGTGTCGCAGGTGACGAACACGTCGGGCAGGAAGTGCATCTCGATCTTGAGCACGCCGTCGCCCTGGCACGCCTCGCAACGCCCGCCCTTGACGTTGAAGCTGAACCGGCCGGACTTGTAGCCCCGCGCGCGGCTCTCGGGAAGTTCCGCGAACCAGTCGCGGATCGGCGCGAACAAATCGGTGTAGGTGGCCGGGTTGGAGCGCGGCGTGCGGCCGATCGGCGACTGGTCGATGTCGATGATCTTGTCCAGCAGGCCCAACCCGTCGATGCGCTCGTGCCGGCTTGGCACTTCGCCCGACCCCATCAGCTTGCGCGACGCAGCCTTGTACAGCGTGTCGACCACCAGCGTCGACTTGCCGCCGCCGGAGACGCCGGTGACGCAGGTGAACGTCGCCAGCGGGAACTCCGCCGTCACGTGCTTGAGGTTGTGGCCGCTGGCGCCGACCACGCGGATCACCCGGTCCGCCTTGAACGGCCGCCGCCCGGCGGGGATCGGGATGAAGCGGCGGCCGGAAAGGTAGGCGCCGGTGATCGAGGCCGGGTTGGCGGCCACCTCGGCCGGCGTGCCGTGGGCGATGACGTGGCCACCGTTGACGCCGGCGGCCGGCCCCATGTCGATCAGGGTGTCGGCGGCACGGATCGCGTCCTCGTCGTGCTCGACCACCAGCACGGTGTTGCCCAGCGCCTTGAGCCGCCGCAGCGTCGCCAGCAGCCGCTCGTTGTCGCGCTGGTGCAGCCCGATCGAGGGTTCGTCGAGCACGTACAGTACGCCGGTCAGGCCGCTGCCGATCTGGCTCGCGAGCCGGATGCGCTGGCTCTCGCCACCCGACAGCGTGGTCGAGCCACGCGCCAGCGTCAGGTAGTCCAGCCCGACATCGACCAGGAACTGCAGCCGCTCCTGGATCTCGCGCAGGATGCGCCGGGCGATCTCGGCGCGCTGCGGCGTGAGCGTCGCCTCGACGCCGCGGAACCAGTCGCGCGCCTCGCGGATCGACAGCTCGGACGCGGCGGCGATGTGGCGGCCGGCGACCTTGACCGCCAGCGCCTCCGGCTTCAGGCGCGCCCCCTCGCACACCGCGCAGGGCTTCTCGGCCTGGTAGCGGCTCATCTCCTCGCGCACCCAGGCGCTGTCGCTTTCCCGGTAGCGGCGCTGCAAATTGGTGATCACGCCCTCGAACGGCTTGTCCACCTTGTACTCGCGCACGCCGTCCTTGTAGGTGAACGCGACCGACTCCTTGCCGGTGCCGTGCAGGATGCCCTCGCGCGCGCGCTCCGGCAGCTCGGCCCAGGGCTTGCGGGTCGAGACCTTGAAGTGCCGCGCCAGGCTGGCGAGGGTCTGGTCGTAGTACGGCGACTGCGCCCCGGTCCAGGGAGCCACGGCGCCCTCGGCCAGCGGCCGGCGCTCGTCCGGCACCACCAGCGCCGGGTCGAAGAAGCTCTCGACGCCCAGCCCGTCGCAGGCCGGGCAGGCGCCGTGCGGGCTGTTGAAGCTGAACAGCCGCGGCTCGATCTCCTCGATGCTGAAGCCGCTGACCGGGCAGGCGAACTTGCTGCTGAAGGTGGTGCGCTCGCCGGTCTCGGCGTGCTCGGCGTAGGCCAGGCCGTCCGACATCGCGAGCGCGGTCTCGAAGCTGTCAGCCAGGCGCGGGCCGGCGTCGGCGCGCACCACCACGCGGTCGACCACCGCCTCGATCTCGTGCTTCAGTTTCTTGTTGAGCGGCGGGACCTCGGCGATCTCCATCAGCTTGCCGTCGACCTTGACCCGGGTGAAGCCGCGCGCCTGCAGCTCGGCCAGCTCCTTGCGGCCCTCGCCCTTGCGGTCGCGCACCACCGGGGCCAGCAGCAGCAGGCGGGTGCCTTCCGGCATCGCCAGCACCCGGTCGACCATCTGGCTCACCGTCTGCGCCTCGATCGGCAGGCCGGTCGCGGGCGAGTACGGCACCCCGGCGCGCGCCCACAGCAGGCGCATGTAGTCGTGGATTTCCGTCACCGTGCCGACGGTCGAGCGCGGGTTGCGGCTGGTGGTCTTCTGCTCGATCGAGATCGCCGGCGACAGGCCCTCGATGCTGTCGACGTCGGGCTTGCCCATCAGCTCGAGGAACTGGCGCGCGTAGGCGGACAACGACTCGACGTAGCGGCGCTGGCCTTCGGCGTAGATGGTGTCGAACGCGAGCGAGGACTTGCCGGAGCCGGACAGGCCGGTGATGACGGTCAGGCTGTCGCGCGGGATGTCGACGTCGACGTTCTTGAGGTTGTGCGCGCGGGCGCCGCGGACGCGGATGTGGCCGGACATGGGGCGTCCTGGGTTAAGGATGTGTTCTGGAATCGTTCTTATGGTATGATGGCGGTTTGCATCGCCATTGGGAAGTGCGCGATGCTGAATAACGTACGAGGAGTGGAACGATCATGGCGGGTGTGAACAAGGTGATCCTGGTCGGCAACGTCGGCAAGGACCCGGAGATCAGGACGACTCAGGACGGCACCAAGATCGCCAATTTCTCGCTCGCCACGAGCGAGACCTGGAACGACCGGGCCAGCGGCGAGCGCAAGGAGAAGACCGAGTGGCACCGCGTCGTGGTGTTCAACGACCGCATCACCGACGTGGTCGAGAAGTATGTGAAGAAGGGCAAGTCGGTCTACGTCGAGGGATCTTTGCAGACGCGCAAATGGACCGACCAGAGTGGCACCGAGAAATACTCGACCGAGGTGGTGATCGGGCGGTTCAAGGGCGAGCTGACGCTGCTGGGCGGGCGCAACGACGGCGATGGCGGCGAGATGGGCGAGGGCGGCTACCAGCCGCGCGAGCGGCCGGCGGCGCGGCCGAGCGCCGGTGCGCCGCGTGGCGGGGCGCCGTCATGGGACGCCCCCAAGGGCGGCAGCGACCTGGACGACGACATCCCGTTCTGACAGCCATCCCTGCCAACCGGAGTAAGGCGTACTTGCTGCTGCGGCGCATCCAGAAACGTCGTAACGCATGGGCCGGAAGGCAACGAGAGCCAAGAATGGGACTGGTTGTGGATCGTCCGACAAGCGAACGACACCTGGCCGCGCTCGCGTGCTGTCCGCGCTGCCGGGCTGATTTGCGGCCCGGTAATCAGGTTTGGCGCTGCAGTTCGCCCAGTTGCGCGTATCACTCATCCGGGTTCCCTGTCGTTTCCGGCCAGCCGGTCCTGGTCGACTTCGAGCGCAGCATTTTCCGACGCGCCGATTACGAGCGCGACACGGGTTCCGTGTTGCCGCGCGACGACAGTGGGCGGGGCCTGCTCACGCGCCTTCGCGGGGCGGTCCTGGGTCACAATCCCGTGGCGGCGCGGATGTCGGAGGCCCTGCTGCGACTGGTGCGCGCGCTCTCGCCGCGACCGCTGGTGCTCGTGATCGGCGGGGGCGCCATCGGCTCGGGCGTGACGGCGCTCTATCGAGATCCGACGGTCCGAGTCATCGGCACCGACGTGTATGTCTCGCCGAACACGCTGCTGGCCGCCGACGGCCACGCGCTGCCGTTCCACGACGCCGCGTTCGACGCGGTGGTTGTGCAAGCCGTGCTGGAGCATGTGCTGGAACCGCAGGTCGTCGTGGACGAGATTCATCGCGTGCTCCGACCCGACGGCGTGGTCTATGCCGACACACCATTCATGCAGCAGGTCCATGAGGCGGCGTACGACTTCACCCGCTTCACCCGGAACGGCCATCGCTGGCTGTTCCGCCGCTTCGCGGAGATCGAGGCGGGCTCCGTGAACGGCACTGGGACGGTGTTGCTGTGGTCGATCCGCTACTACGCACGGGCTCTGGGTGCCAGCAACAAGCTGGCGACGCTGGCGACGCTGCCGTTCGTCTGGGTAAGGCTGCTCGAACGCTTCATGCGGGCGCGGCCCAACGCGGACGGCGCCAGCGGCCACTACTTCCTCGGCCGGCGAAGCCAGACGCAGACCATTCAGCCGACCGACATGCTGACCTATTACGAACGCCAGCAGAGCCGGCCACAGCCGGCGAGCTAGACACCGAACTCAAGCGCGGTCGCGAACGCGCTCTGTGTTCCCGGCCTGGTGATCGAGTCTGCCGCGTACCGCCCGGCTTGCCGCATAGCGGCAACGACGTCGCCCGACTGCACGTAGAAATGCGCGAAGCTGCCGATGAACGCGTCGCCGGCGCCGGTGGTGTCGAGCGGCGTCACCGGGACCGGCGGCACGTGCGTCGCGCTGCCGTCCGCCACCAGCAACGCGCCCTCGGCGCCCAGCGTCACGAGGACGCGGCGCAGCCCGGCGGTGAGCAGCGACCGGGCGGCGGCCTCGGCCTGCGCCACCGTCGCGGTCGGCATCCCGGCCAGGATGGCGAGCTCGGTCTGGTTCGGCGCCAGGAACGCCACGTCCGCGATGCGCGCCAGGTCCAGCTCGGGCGTCGCCGGGGCCGGGTTCAGCATCACGGCCTTGCCGTGCCGCGCCGCCCAGTCAATCGCGTGGTAGACAGTCGCCAGCGGCACCTCCAACTGCAGCAGGATCAGGTCACAGCCGAGCAGCTCACCCGCCGCCGCATCGACGTCGTCCGGTGCCAGGTGCTCGTTGGCGCCGGGGACGATCAGGATGCGGTTCTCGCCGGACGGCTCGACGAAGATCGGTGCCACACCGCTGGCCCCCGGCACCACGCCGACATGGCGCGAATCGATGCCCAGCCGCGCGTAGTGCGCCAGCGTGTCGCGGCCGAACGCGTCGTCGCCGACCTTGCCCACCATCGTCACCGCCGAGCCGAGCTTGGCCGCGGCGACCGCCTGGTTGGCGCCCTTGCCGCCGAACCCCATGGCGAAGCGCCGCGCCGCCAGCGTTTCGCCGGCGACCGGCATCCGCTCCACGTAGGTCACGAGGTCGGTCATGATGCTGCCGATCACGGCGATCCGGCCCATGCTCAGTAGCCCCCGCCGGCCGCAGCGGTCGCGGTGACGATCGCCACCCCGGCGCTCACGCCCAGCCGGGTGGCGCCGGCCGCCACCATCGCCACGGCCGTCGTGAAATCGCGGATGCCGCCCGACGCCTTGACGCCGACGCGTTCGCCCACTGCGGCTCGCATCAATGCCACGTCGGCCACGGTGGCGCCGCCGCTCGAGTAGCCGGTCGAGGTCTTGACGAAGTCCGCCCCGGCCTCGGCCGCGAGGCGGCAAGCCACTTCCTTCTCGGCGTCGTCGAGCAGGCAGGTCTCGATGATGACCTTGAGCAGCACGCCGTCGCTGGCGCGGCGCACGGCCGCGATGTCGGAGGCGACCCCGGCGTGGTCGCCGTCCTTCAGCGCGCCGACCGCCAGCACCATGTCGATCTCGGCCGCCCCCTCCGCCACCGCCTGCGCCGCCTCGGCGGCCTTGATCAGCGAGCGCGAGGCGCCGAACGGGAAGCCCACCACCGAGCAGGTCGTGATGCCGGCGGCCACCACCACGGGCACGTTGACCGGGTTCACGCAGACCGAATGGAAACCGTATTGCGCCGCCTCGTCGCAGAACCGGCGCACCTGCGCCGGGGTCGCGTCGGGGCGCAGGATGGTGTGGTCGATCAGCGCCGCCAGTTGGCCGGGCTCGGTGATGGACGGCATCGGCGTGGCCTCCCTCGGGCCGGGCGCCCGTGTTGGCGCGGCCGCGGCCTCATGCTAAGCGGTGTGCGAAACCAATCACGTTGCGCGCCTTCACGCCAGCGGCACCCCTCCAGACTCCGAGAGCCGATTGAGCGACACACCCGAGACCCCGCCGGTCGACGACCCGTTGCCGCCCGGGCCCAGCGACACCCAGCCGGTGATGCTCGAAGACGAGATGCGGCGGTCGTACCTGGCCTATGCCATGTCGGTCATCGTCAGCCGGGCACTGCCCGACGCGCGCGACGGGCTGAAGCCGGTGCACCGGCGCATTCTCTATCAGATGCACGACGCCGGCTACACGCCCGACAAGCCGCACCGCAAATGCGCCCGCGTGGTCGGTGACACGATGGGCCGGTTCCACCCGCACGGCGACAACTCGATCTACGACGCGCTGGTGCGGATGGCGCAGACCTTCTCGATCCGGCTGCCGCTGGTCGACGGCCAGGGCAATTTCGGCTCGGTCGACGGCGACGCGCCGGCGGCGATGCGCTACACCGAATGCCGGCTGTCGCGTGCCGCGCTGGCGTTGATGAACGACATCGAGCGCGACACGGTCGACTTCCAGCCCAGCTACGACGACACCGAGCAGGAGCCGCGGGTGCTGCCGGCGGCATACCCGAACCTGCTGATCAACGGCGGCTCCGGCATCGCCGTCGGCATGGCGACCAACATCCCCACCCACAACCCGGGCGAGATCATCGACGCGACGCTGCGGCTGATCGAGGCACCCGACACCTCGCTCGACGAGCTGATGCAGATCGTGCCCGGCCCCGACTTCCCCACCGGCGCCTTGATCCTGGGCCGTTCCGGCATCCGCAGCGCCTACGAGACCGGGCGCGGGAGCATCGTGTTGCGGGCACGCGCCGAGTTCGAGGACATGCGCGGCAACCGCCAGGCCATCGTCATCAGCGAGATCCCCTACCAGGTGAACAAGAGCGTGCTGATGGAGCGCATCGCCGAGCTGGTGCGTGGAAAGCAGGTCGAGGGGATCAGCGACATGCGCGACGAGAGCGACCGCTCCGGGATGCGCATCGTGATCGAACTCAAGCGCGACGCCACCGCCGAGGTGGTGCTGAACCAGTTGTTCCGCTTCACCCAGCTCCAGACCAGCTTCGGCATCAACATGCTGGCGCTCGACGACGGACAGCCGCGGCTGATGGGCCTCAAGGACGCGCTGCAGGTGTTCATCCGCTTCCGCGAGGAAGTGATCCTGCGCCGCGCCCGCTTCGACCTGCGCCGCGCCCGCGAGCGGGCGCACCTGTTGGTGGGCCTGGCGATCGCGGTGGCCAACATCGACGAGGTGATCCGCATCATCCGCGCCAGTCCGGACTCGGGCGCGGCGCGGGCGGCGCTGATGGGGCGCGACTGGCCGGCGGCCGAGGTACGGCCGCTGCTGCTGCTGATCGAGGATTCCCGCAACCTGGTCGCCGACGACGATACCGTGCGGCTGACCGACGAGCAGGCGCGCGGCATCCTGGAGCTGCGCCTGGCGCGGCTGACCGGGCTCGAACGCGACAAGATCGTGGCCGAGATGGGCGAGGTCGCGACCGCGATCGGTTCGCTGCTGGAAATCATCGGCAGCCATATCCGGCGCATGGAGGTGATGCGCGAGGAGTTGGTGGCGCTGCGGCCGGCGCTCGCCTCGCCGCGCCTGACGCAGATCGCCGACGGGCTGGCCGACCAGGACGACGAGAGCCTGGTCGAGCCGGGGCAGATGGTGGTGACGCTGACCCGCGACGGCTTCATCAAGCGCACGCCGCTGGAGACGTTCCGCCAGCAGAACCGCGGCGGACGCGGGCGCTCGGCCGCCAGCACGCGCGGCGACGACATCGTGACCCGCAGCTTCAACGCCCACACCCACCAATGGGTGCTGTTCTTCAGCTCCGGCGGCAAGGCGTTCCGCGAGAAGGTGTGGCGGCTGCCCGAGGCCAGCCCGACCGCCAAGGGGCGGGCGCTGGTCAACATGCTGCCCGAGCTGGGCGGCGACGCGATCACGACGGTGCTGCCGCTCCCACAGGACGAGGGATTGTGGGACAGCCTGCATCTGGTGTTCGGCACGGCGCAGGGCAACGTGCGGCGCAACCGGCTGTCGGATTTCCGCAACGTCCGCGCGTCGGGCCTGATCGCCATGAAGCTCGACGAGGGCGACCGGCTGATCGGCGTCGCCACCTGCCGCGAGGGCGACGACCTGTTGCTGGCCAGCCGCGCCGGGCGTTGCCTGCGGTTCCAGATCAACGAGGACAATTTGCGCGTGTTCGCCGGGCGCGACAGTTCCGGCGTGCGCGGCATCCGACTCGCACAGGGCAAGCACGCCGACGAAGTCATCAGCCTGTCGGTGCTGCGCCACATCGACGCGACCCCGGAGGAACGCGTGGCCTACCTGCGCGGGGCTGCGGCACGGCGGCGCAATGCCGGCGAGGAGGCCGAGCCGGTGGCCGAGGTCGAGGGCGAGGAGGTCGCCGAGGCCAGCATCTCGCCCGAGCGCGCCGCCGAGCTGGAGGCGGGGGAGGAGTTCCTGCTGACCGTGACCGACGCCGGCTTCGGCAAGCGCAGCTCGGCCTACGAGTACCGGGTTGCCGGACGCGGCGGGCAGGGGATCGCCAACATCACCCTGAGTGCGCGCACCGGCCGCGCCGTGGCCGGCACCTTCCGGGTGCAGCCGGGGGACGACATCATGCTCGTGACCGACCAGGGCCGACTGATCCGCGTGCCCGGCGACCAGATTCGCGTCACCGGGCGCACCGCGATGGGGGTGACGCTGTTCCGGCTCGACGCCGGCGAGCACGTCACCAGCCTGTTCCCGGTGGTCGAGGCGGCGGTCGCGGACGATGACGGCGTGGTGTCCGAGCCGGACCCCGACATTGACTAGGCGTCCGGCCGGCCTCGCGGTTGGGCTGTATCCGGGCACGTTCGACCCGATCACCAACGGCCATCTCGACATCATCGCCCGCGCCTCAGGCATCGCCGGCCGGCTGATGATCGGGGTCGCCGCCAACATCGGCAAGGAGCCTCTGTTCTCGCTGGCCGAGCGCGTGGCGCTGGTCGAGGCCGAGGTCAAGCCGCTGGCCGAACGCACCGGCACCACAATCGAGGTACGATCGTTCGACAGCCTGCTGATCCGTTTCGCGCACGAGGTCGGCGCGCGGGTGATCTTCCGCGGGTTGCGGGCGGTGTCCGACTTCGACTACGAGTTCCAGATGGCCGGGATGAACTACCGGCTCGACCACACGATCGAGACGGTGTTCCTGATGGCCAGCGAGACCCACCAGTTCATCTCCTCGCGGTTCGTCAAGGAGATCGCCCGGCTGGGCGGCGACATCACCAGCTTCGTGGCGCCGCTGACGCTCGCCCGCGTGCTCGAGAAGGTCGCGGCCGGGCGCTGAGCCGGTGCCGCCGCCGATAGCAGAGGACCAGTCAATGCGCCGCCGATCGTTCACCGCCTCGCTCATTGCAACGCCGTTCATTGGAGCCATCATGTCCGAGACAGCCGAGGCCGCGGCCACCGACCCGGAGAACACACTCTACATCGACCTCAAGGACGGGCGCGTCGTGGTGCAATTGCTGCCCGAGCTGGCGCCCAAGCAGGTGGCGCGGATCAAGCAACTGGCGCGCGAGCATTTCTACGACGGCACGCCGTTCCATCGCGTGATCGACGGCTTCATGGCGCAAGGCGGCGATCCCACCGGCACCGGCACCGGCGGCAGCAAGCTGCCCGACCTGCCGGCCGAGTTCACCCGCAGCCGCAAGTTCCTGCGCGGCACGCTGGGGGCCGCGCGCACCAGCGACCCGGACAGCGCCAACAGCCAGTTCTTCATCATGTTCGCGCCGGCGCCGAGCCTCGACGGCCAGTACACCATCTTCGGCCAGGTGGTCTCGGGGATGCAGTATGTCGATCAGATCAAGCGCGGCGGCGGCGGCAACGGCATGGTGTCCAACCCGGACAAGATCATCCACATGCAGGTCGCGGCCGACGCCAAAGGCTGACGCCCGGAACTGGCGGTTGACGGGGCGCGCCAGGTATCGTTCAAGCGCCTCGGCGGGCCTGTAGCTCAGTTGGTAGAGCACGAGACTTTTAATCTTGTGGTCGTGGGTTCGAATCCCACCGGGCCCACCAATCTTGTTTTTGCCGGGGAACCGATGGATTCGGAGCAGGAGGCCACGGAGGGCATCGCGGTCCGCCACTCCGACTGGCAGCCGCACAGCCGGCGCGTGGCGTTGCTGACCCGGGGCGCCGATCCGGCCACGCAACGCGGCGTCGAGTTCGGTGCGTTGAACAACCCCGTGGTCCGCAAGGAAGACGGCGACATCTCGTTCGTGGACTACACCACCACCGAGCAGCTTCGCGCCTACCCGCATGGACCGAGCATCGACAAGGCCGCCTTCGTCGAGGTCGACCATGTCTGGCCGGGCAGCGGGTCGTTGGCCGAGGTGATCGGCGACCAGCCGCCGTTCGACTACGCCATCGCCAGCCACGTCATCGAGCATGTGCCGAACGTGCTCGGCTGGCTGCGTGGCATCCATGACGTGCTGCGGCCGGGCGGCATCCTCAACCTGGCGATCCCGGACCGTCGCTACACATTCGACCTGCGCCGCCATCCGAGCACGCTGGGCGAGCTGGTCGAGGCCGACCTGATGCGCTTCGCCTGGCCCAGCGTGCGCCAGGTGTTCGACCACTGCGTCACCGCCGTCGCCATGCCGGCGGGCGAGCCGTGGCGCTCGGATGTCGACGTGGATCGCCTCCCCGTCTTGTCGGGCGGCCTCGCGATGCGCCTCGCGTTCGACCAGGCGCGCGAGGTCGCGGGTGAGGGACGCTACTTCGACAGCCATTGCTGGGTGTTCACGCCCAAATCGTTCCTAGACTTGCTGCGCGGGGCCACCGAACTCGGCTTGCTGCCGTTCGTGCTCGGTGAGTTCCAGCCGACCGAGGCGGGCGAGTTCGAGTTTTTCGCGACGTTGCGCCGCTCGTTTGCCGAACCCGCCACGCTCGACGAGAGGCTGGCGGCGATCGACCTGCATCGCCGCGCGCTGGACCGCTTGCCCGACGAGCAATGGGTGCGCGCCCGAAAAGTCGGCGGCGAGGCGGATGTCGACCTCAAGGCTGCCGGGCGACGCGCCGCCGCGGCCGAGCGCGAGGCGAACCAGGCCAAGGCGGAACTGGCACGCGCACGAGATCGCACCATGGCGTTGCAAGCGGAATTGCAGAGTGCGGCGAGCCGGCAATTGGCGGCGTTGCGGGAGCAACGCGAGACGTTCGAGTCCAGCACGTCCTGGAAGATCACCGCGCCGTTGCGGCGGCTGCGCGGGCGACGCCCTAGCTGATCTTGCCGGCGGCGAACTGCACCGCCGCCTCGGCCGCCAGGAACAGGGCGCGCGCCTTCTGCCGGGTCTCCTCGTATTCGGACACCGGATCGCTGTCGGCGACCACGCCGGCTCCGGCCTGCACGTGCATGGTCCCGTCCTTGACCACGGCGGTGCGCAGGCCGATGCAGGTGTCCATGGTGCCGTTGGCGGCGAAATAGCCGATGCACCCCGCATAGACGCCGCGGCGCACCGGCTCCAGCTCCTCGATGATCTCCATCGCCCGCACCTTGGGCGCGCCGGTGAGGGTGCCGGCGGGGAAGCCGCCCACCAGCGCGTCGAGCGCGTCGAGGCCGGGCCGCAGCCTGCCCTGCACCTCGGAGACGATGTGCATGACGTGGCTGAATCGCTCGATGGCGAAGCTCTCGACCACCCGCACCGTGCCGATCGCCGCGACCCGGCCCACGTCGTTGCGGCCGAGGTCTAGCAGCATCAGGTGCTCGGCGCGTTCCTTCGGGTCGGACAGCAGCTCCTGTGCCAGGGCGGCGTCGCGCTCGGCGGTCTCGCCGCGCCGTCTCGTGCCGGCCAGCGGGCGGATGGTCACGGTGTCGTCTCGCAGCCGGACCAGGATTTCCGGGCTGCTGCCGACGATGGCGAAGCCGCCGAAATCGAGGAAGAACAGGAACGGCGCCGGATTGATGCGGCGCAATGCCCGGTACAGCGCGAACGGCGGCAACGCGAACGGCACCGAGAAGCGTTGGCTCGGCACCACCTGGAACACGTCGCCGGCGCGGATGTACTCCTTGGCGCGCTCCACCGCCGCCAGGAACCCGTCGCGGCTGAAGTTGGACGACGGCTCCGGCAACGCCGCCAGCTCGGCCGCGGCCTCCGGCACCGGCAGCGGTCGCGCCAGGGCCGCGGC
>CAXTVL010000014.1:0-4869 GCA_964247515.1 uncultured Acetobacteraceae bacterium
CGCCGCCGAGGTCGCGATCCATCCGTTGGCGGAGCGCATGATGATCGGCCGGCCGCGCGCCGATCCGCGGGCGATCGCGGCGGTGGCGGCGCTGCTGCTGTCGGCCGAGCGCCCGGTGATCGTGGCCGGCGGCGGCGCCATCTCGGCCAACGCCTCGGCCGAGCTCACGCGCCTCGCGGAACGGATCGGGGCGGCGGTGGTCACGACCTGGAACGGCAAGGGCGCGATCAGCGAGGACCACGAGCTGAACGCCTGGTCGGTGGGCCAGACCGGCACCACCTGCGGCAACCAGCTCGCCGCCGCTGCCGACGTGGTGATGTCGATAGGCTGCCGTTTCACCGACTGGTCGGCGTCGAGCTGGCGCAAGGGCACGTCGTTCTCGATCCCGCCGGGCAAGCTGATCCATGTCGACATCGACCCCTCCGAGATCGGCAAGAACTACCCGACCGCGGTTGGCGTCGTGGGCGCCGCGCGCCGCGTCCTCACCGACATCCTGGACGCGATTTCGGACGCGCAGTCCCGCGCCGCCTTGGCGCGCCGCGCCTCGTTCCACAACGAGGTGCAGCGGCTCAAGCAGGAATGGGAAGAGCAGCTCGCCCCGCGGCGCGACAGCCGGGTCACGCCGTTCACCTCGCAGCGGCCGCTGGGCGCGCTGCGCGCGGTGATGCAACGCGACGGCATCGTGGTGGTGGGCTCCGGCAACACCCAAGGGGCGGTCAAGCAGACGTTCCCGGTCTATCTGCCGCGCACCCATCTGACGTCGGGCAGCTTCTCGCCGATGGGCTGGGCGCTGCCGGCGGCGCTGGGCGCCAAGCTCGCCTGCCCCGACCAGCAGGTGTGCTGCATCCTGGGCGACGGCGACTTCCTGATGTCGATGCAGGAGATGGCGACGGCGGTGATCCGCAGCATCCCGATCGTCGTCCTGGTGCAGAACAACTCGGGCTACATGTCGATTCGCGGTGGCCAGCGCAAGATCACCGGGCGGCATGTCGGCAGCGAGTTCAACCAGCCCACCGGCGGCGGCCCATCCCCGCCCCATAACCCCCCCACCGCCCGCAGCTTCGCCCGCGCCGCCGGGCGCGTCGACGCCGACGACGATCTGGAGCCGTCGCTGCGCCGCGCCTTCGCCTGCGGCGGGCCGGCGCTGGTCGAGGTCACGACGGCACGCGACGCCGCCGGGCCGTTCGTGCCCGGGTGGTGGGACTTCCCGGTGCCCGCCTATTACCGCGAGGGCCACGAGGAGTATGCGCAAGGCCGCGCGCTGGAGCAGCATCTGTGACACCGAGCGCGACGGAGGCGCACTAGGCATGGCGCGTCACCTCAAGACGGCGGCGGTGGGCACCGAGGCCTCGCAGGACGGCGAGCGCCAGGTGCGCGAGACGGTCGAGGCGATCATCGCCGACGTCACCGCCCGCGGCGACGCGGCGGTGCGCGACTGGTCGGTCAAGCTCGACCGCCTCGACCGGCCGAGCTACCGCCTGAGCGACGCCGAGATCGCCGGCTGCCTCGCCCAGCTCGACGCCCAGGCGATCGCCGACATCCGCTTCGCCCAGCAACAGGTGCGCGGCTTCGCCGAGCGGCAGCGCGCCTGCCTGCTCGACCTCGAGGTCGAGACCCTGCCCGGGGTCGTGCTCGGCCACCGCAACATCCCGATCGACGCGGTCGGCTGCTACGTGCCGGGCGGGCGATACCCGCTGCTGGCGTCGGCGCACATGTCGGTGCTGACCGCCTCGGTCGCCGGCTGCCGGCGCATCGTGACGTGCGCGCCGCCGTTCGAGGGCAAGCCGGCGGCGGTGATCGTGGCCGCGCAGCACATGGCCGGCGCGCACGAGATCTACTGCCTGGGCGGCGTGCAGGCGATCGCCGCCATGGCGGTCGGCACCGAGACCATCGGCCCGGTCGACATGCTGGTGGGCCCCGGCAACGCCTATGTCGCGGAGGCGAAGCGGCAGTTGTTCGGCCGCGTCGGCATCGACCTGTTCGCGGGCCCCACCGAGACGCTGGTGATCGCCGACGACACCGCCGACGGCGAGGTCTGCGCCACCGACCTGCTGGGCCAGGCGGAACACGGCGCCAACTCGCCCGCGGTGCTGCTGACCTCCTCCGAGGCGCTCGGCCGGGCGACGTTGGCCGAGATCGAGCGCCTGCTCACGATCCTGCCGACGGCCGCGGTGGCACGCCGCGCGTGGCACGACCACGGCGAGGTCATCGTCTGCGACAGTGACGAGGAGTTATTGCGCGAGGCAGACCGCATCGCCTCCGAGCACGTGCAGGTCATGACCCGCGACCCTGGCTGGTTCCTCGCCCGCATGACCAACTACGGCGCGTTGTTCCTGGGGCCGCGGACCAACGTGGCCTACGGCGACAAGGTGATCGGCACCAACCACACCCTGCCGACGCGCCGCGCCGCGCGCTACACTGGCGGGCTGTGGGTCGGCAAGTTCATCAAGACCTGCACCTACCAGCGGATCGAGACCGATGCGGCGTCGGCGATGATCGGCGAGTACTGTTCCCGCCTGTGCCAGCTCGAGGGCTTCGTGGGCCATGCCGAGCAGGCCAATTTGCGGGTGCGCCGCTACGGCGGGCGCAACGTCCCGTATGGGGCAGCGGCGGAATGAACCAGGGATCGCGCGGCCGCGCCGAGGCCGACTCCGACACGCTGCACCGGCTCGGCTACGCGCAAGAACTGGCGCGGCGGCTGTCGGGCTTCTCCAATTTCGCGCTGACCTTCTCGGTGATCGGCCTGCTGCTGGGGCTGAGCGCCAATTTCCAGGCCGGCTTCTCGGTGGTCGGCGGCGCGTCGGTTGGCGTGGTCTGGACGCTGGGAGGCCTGTTCGCGCTGCTGGTGGCGGCGGCACTGGGCCAGATCGCCTCGGCCTACCCGACCGCCGGCGGCCTCTATCACTGGTCGGCGATCCTGGGCGGGCGCGGCTGGGGTTGGGCGACGGCGTGGCTCAACCTGATCAGCTACGTGTTCTCGCTGGCGAGCATCAACGTGGCGCTCTACGGGCTGTTCAACTCGGTCGTGCTCGGTGGCCTGTACGGGGTCGACGTCTCGGCCTGGGGGCTCGGGCACCAGATCCCGGCGGTGATCGGGATCACCGTGTCGCAGGCGGTGCTGAACGTGTTCGGCATCCGCCTGTTGGGATGGCTGGGCGACCTCGGCGCCTGGCTGAACCTGGTCGGCTGCGCGCTGCTGCTGGCGCTGCTGCTGGCGGGGATGCGGCATTTCGATCCGGGCGCCCTGTTCACCTTCACCAACTACAGCGGTGGCACCGGCGGCGACGTCGTGCCGCGCAGCGGCAACGCCGTACTGCTGTTCGGCCTCGCGTTCATCTTCCCGCTATGGATCATGACCAGCTTCGACGCCTCGGCGCACGCGTCGGAGGAGACCGTGGACGCCGGCCGCAGCGTGCCGCGGGCGATGATCCTCGCGGTGTTCGTCTCCTGGGTGGTGGGCCTGGTCATCGCCGCCTGCATGGTGTTCGCGATGACCGACCCGCAGGCCACGGCCAAGCTCGGCTCGGGCGCGTTCGCGGCCTTGCTCGACGGCCTGCCGGTGCCGTCCGTGCTCAAGCAGGCGGTCTCGGTGCTGATCGTGCTCACCACCTATCTGTGCGGCCTGTGCGTGCTGACCGGCTGCTCGCGCGCCATGTTCGCGTTCGCACGCGACGGCGGACTGCCGGCGATCGTCCGGCAGGTCTCGCCACGCTTGCGCACCCCGGGGCCGGCGATCTGGCTGTCGGCCACCGCCTCGGTGCTGGCGACGCTGTATTCCCCGGCGTTCGCGGCGTTGTCCGCCGGCACGGCGATGTTCTACTACGTGTCGTACGCGATGCCGGTGGTGGCCGGCGCCCTGGCGCTGCGCGGCGGCTGGTCACGCCGCGGGCCGTTCACGCTGGGAGTGTGGTTCATGCCCGCGGCGGCACTCATCGCCGCGGGTGCCGCGGCACTCGTGGCGATCGGCCTGCAGCCGCCTAACGACGTGCTGCGGGGCTATGCGGCCGGCATCGTGGTCGTTTTGGCCGTGGGTTGGTTTGGCTGGGAGAGGCGGCGGTTCCGCGGGCCGCCGGTGGGCGCCGAGATCGACCGGCGCCGGTCCGGTATCGCAACCCGGGAGCGCGTGGTGGGTGAAACTGGCTGACGCCGGCGGAATGGGCTAGGGAGCGCCATGGACCTCTACTCCGGCCCGGTGTTCGCGATGGCCCAGGCGCAGTTCGCGGGCGTGGCCGACCGGCTCGCCATCCCCGAGGGCGAGCGCCAGCGCCTGCTGCTGCCCAAGCGCGCCATCGCGGTGTCGGTGCCGGTCCACATGGACGACGGCCGCACCGAGGTGTTCCAGGGCTACCGCGTGCAACATCACCTGACGCTCGGCCCGACCAAGGGCGGCACCCGATTCTCGGCCACGCTGGACATCGGCGAGGTGGCGGCGCTGGCGATCTGGATGAGCTGGAAGTGCGCGCTGGCCGGCCTGCCTTATGGCGGTGCCAAGGGCGGTGTCGCCTGCGACCCGCCGGCGCTGTCGAGGCGCGAGCTGGAGGCGGTGTCGCGCCGCTACATGCAGGAGATGATCCCGTTCGTGGGTCCGGAGACGGACGTGATGGCGCCGGACATGGGCACCAACGAGCAGGTCATGGCCTGGTTCATGGACACCTATTCGATGCACCAGGGCCACGCGGTCGCCGAGATCGTCACCGGCAAGCCGGTCAGCCTCGGCGGCACGGAGGGCCGACGCGAGGCCACCGGGCGCGGCGTCGCCTATCTGGTCAGCCGCGCCTGCGACGCGATCGGCATGAAGTCGCAGCAGAGCACCGCCATCGTGCAGGGCTTCGGCACCGTCGGCCGCGTGGCGGCCTTTACGCTGCCGCG